>NZ_JADDIL010000027.1:0-105886 GCF_020826795.1 Microtetraspora sp. AC03309
GGGCCGCCCTCGTTCTCGTCCATTTCGAACACAGAAGGATCAGCTGACAGTCACTGAGAAAACGTCAATCAAATAATGGCACAGATCAGCCAGCGCATAGATCCGGCGATACGCCTGTTGGCATGCCGCCCCAGAGTCCATCTTGTCGTTCTCCAAGTCCAGCGCTGCTCGGCGAACTTCCAGCTGAGCTCTATGCGCCATTTTAGCGGCTAATACTATCACCTTCGAAGGTGGCGGCACCTCATGCGACCTCCTAAGAAATTTCATTCGACCGCCCCTTCCGCACCTAGTCAGGCTTACGTTGTGAGTGATGAGCGCGCCGGGGCTAGCAATCGTTCCATTTAACGTGAATGGGTGCATCCATGTTCAAATCGCCATCCCTCACCGCCCCCTTCAGGAGAAAGGCGCGATGATTGCCTCCATTAAAGGATTCCCTTCCGGGCCACGCAGTCAAATATGGGCCATTTCCCTTTGGCTCGAAGACTGAATTAAGCAGCTCGTTCGGATGGATGGACGAATCCGACAGGAGACCGCGCCTTCGATTACCACTTTCCGAACCATCAACATTGGGAGTTGCTATATTCCAAATATCACCCGTTTAGCACGATAACTATTGGTTGAGAGGTTGTTTCATTCTGCGAGTTCCGACTGTCCTCGAAGCCGTCGCAAGTAATCGAGCCACTCCCTCCTCGAGAGGACCACCAGTTCAGTTTGCTCAGCTGTCCGCCGATATGCAACGGGGAGGTGGCGTGTGCGGGAGACGACCGCCCCTGGGCTGGATGAGCTGGTCACCGGTTCCACCCGGGAGGCTACGAGCAACACACCCCGTCCCCGCCCTGGGTACAGACCGGGGAATGAGCACGCACACTCCGATGGACAAGACAGCCGCCACAGGCATCCAGTCCGCGGCGGCCAAGAACCCAAAAAGCGCTACCGCCCGCGAGGGCTGGGACCGACGAGCGCGGTCCACCGCAGACCAACCCGAGAACGACGGTGGGGACCGCGATTCCTCGCCGACCGCCGGTCGACGCGCCCGTGACAGCATTGCCGCCGGAGTCGCGGCCTTCGATAGGAAAGGGCGGATCCTCCTGCTACGTCGGGCGCCGGGCCGCGCTCTGCGGGGCTTGTGGGAGATTCCCTACGGGCAGGTGGAAGACGGCGAGCCGCCCGAGCTTGTGGCAAAACGCGCGCTCCTGGAGAAAACCAGCCTGGCCAATGTCGACCTCGCTCGATACCCGGGATACTTCGACTATCCGACCGTTCGGGGCACGACGCGACACCTGGTGTTCACCGCGCACGTCGAGCGGGCGGACGTGGTTCTGTCACCCGAACACGATGACTACACCTGGCGGTACGCTGACGCCCTTCCGGCGGTCAGCGCGGAAGTCTTGGACCTGGTCCGTCGCATCGGCCACGCGAAGCCGCAATTGGACGCCGATGAGTGGCAGCACAGCTTGCCGCGCTGGCACGTCGGAGCCAATGCGCTGGTCCAGGATCAGTACGGGCGGATCCTGCTCGTGCGCCCTGGACGGAGCCGTACGTGGCAGCTCCCCGGCGGCCAGGTCGATGCTCACGAGACTCCCCCGGAGGCGGCCGGCCGCGAACTGGGTGAGGAGACCGGCCTGGACCTCCCCGTCGGACCGCTGATCGCGATCTCCTTCGAGCACCCGAGCCCGGGCTGGGACCACCCGACCCAGATCATGCTCTTCCACCTCGGCATCGTGGATTCGACCACGGCCCGGCTCACCGCACGTGATCCCGACATCGTCGAGCATCGCTGGGCCTACCCCAAGGAAGCGGAGCAGCTCCTCGGCCCGGCCCGCACCGAGCGTCTACGAGCCGGGTTACTCGGCCTGCGCCGAGGCTGTCCGACTCTGATCACCGTCACCGAGCCCGAAATCTGATAGCCGAAGACGCGTTCGCCGACACTCCAGTACGACGGGTCAGAGTGTCGTATCGATGCCGGGATGGTCCTCAAGATCGCGGGCGAGTCGGCGCAGGACGGGCCCGTACTCAGGGTGCGCGAGGGCGAAGGCGAACTGGGCGACGAGGTAGTCCGCCGGGTTACCGGTGTCGTACCAGCGGCCCTGGATGACCTGTCCGTACACGGCGCCGCTGCCCGCGTAGGCGTTGATGGCGTCGGTGAGGTAGACCTCGCCGGTGCGGTGCTCGTACCAGCGCCTGGTCTGCTCGCGTAGTTCGTCGATGATGCCGGGCGTGATGACATAGCCGCCGATGGCCGCGAACGCGGAGGGGGCATCAGCGGGCTTGGGCTTCTCGACGAGGCCGGTAATGCGCAGCAGCCCGTCACCGAGGTTCTCCTTGACCACAGGCACGCCATAGCGCTGGGAGTCCTCCGGCCGCATGGGCATCAAGGCCAGCACCGGGCAGTTGGTCGCCTCGTACGCGCGGATCAACTGCTGGGCGCGCGGCACCTCGGCCACGAACACGTCGTCGGGCCACAGCACCAGCATCGGCTCATCGTCGAAGTTCCGTGCCGCGTTCAGGACCGGGGTGCCGTTGCCGTAGGGGCCGTGCTGGTCGAGATAGGTGATGTGGCCGCGGCGAGAGAGCTCGGCGATCTCCTCCACAGCGTCCGCGTACTCCGGCTTGCCGTCCGCGCGCAGCTGCTCGACCAGAGCGGGGTTGGGCCGGAAGTGGTCCTGGATCAGCGACTTGCCACCGGATACGACGATGGTGATGTCGGTGATGCCGGAGGCGACCAGCTCGCGCACGGTGTGTTCGATCACCGGCTTGTCGCCGACCGGCAGCATCTCCTTAGGCGTCGCCTTCGTCAACGGCAGGAGGCGGGAGCCGAGTCCGGCGGCGGGGATCACAGCTCTGCGGATCGTTGTCGTCATCCGATTCCCTCTCGGTGAAGCCGAACACACGGCGGTCGGCACAGCGCGGCCTGACGCTTCGAACGTGCCAAGGGCCGAAGGATGCGCCGCCGCCCTGACATCCCCGCGCTCAGGGCGACCGTACACGGCGTGGCCGCGATCCACGGCAGCGCTCGCCCGTTGATCGTCGCTACTCCTCGACGTGCTGGACCCGTACAGGGAGACCGACGGCCATGCGGTGGGAATGTGTGCATCGAGATTGACATGGCCGAGGTCACCTTCATGGCCGTGGCCGGCATCCGGTCCCTGACCCGCCCAAGCGAACTTCACCCTGCTGCTGATCCCACCATCGGCGGCCAGACTCCTCGAACTCCTCCGCCTCGACCAGTATTTTCATGCCAACGGCACCCGCTGTGATCAGGATTGGTGGCGCACATGGTGCGGGCCCACCGCAGGAGAGCGGCCGAGGCGAGGCAGGCGGTGGTGAACCAGAGCGGGGATATGGCCTGCTCAACTCCCAGCCCACGGCCAGCGAACACGTCCAGGTCGATACCGAAGGGCGCATCCCCAGTGAGGAAGAAGCCAGGGGGACACGGTTGAGGAACAAGTCGAGGGCGGTTGTTCCCACGACGGCGCAGAGTCCGACCTCGGCGGTCAGGAACAGGGCGGTCATGGCCACCCGGAAGGTACGCCGGGTTTCCCGATGAGCCGCGATCACTACCAGAACGGCCACGCCGCCGGCTCCGGCGGCGAGTTCGAAGGCCCACCAGAGCCCCGACAGGGCGTCCCCCGCCAGGCGGGTCACCGGCTTCATCGGCACGTACGGAGTGATCCACAGTAGATGGCCATCAGACAGATTGACCAGCGTGGGGACAATCGGCACCACACACGCGCCCAGCCGGGCCGCCATGGTCAGCCGGGCCGTCGCAGCGAGCCCGCCCGACCGAGCGGACAGCAATAACGACAGCGGTCTCGGTGGAGCAGGTCGGCTGTGCGGGTCGGCGAGATCATGGGGCTGACCGGGCCATCCGGATCATCGATAGCACGCTGGCGGACACTGCGACCGCCTCGCCGTAGACGTTCTGAAGGCCGGGGACGAATCCCAGGGGGATTCCCGCGAGGAAGAGCACGATCGGCGCGATCAGGGAAGCGATGCCGCATCTGATGGTCGCGCGCCGCCAACGGCCGTCCCGCCCCTGGGCCACGAGCACCATGACCATCCAGATCAGCCCCCGGTCATCGGCCCACGCCCCGTCCGGGATGCGGCAGAGCAGCCCCAATGTGGTGAACCAGGTGTCGTCGATGAACCTTGCCGGTTGTGTGCCCCATTACGGCGAGGAATAGGTCATCTCCTCGGGGATGTCCAAGGAACCGACGAGGTGCGCGCCTTCTTCCATGGAACGGTCCCAGTAGTCCGGGGGCATGTCGTGCCAGCGGCCCTCATTGACATAGCGCGGTTCGCTGACGGCGCCTCCTCAATGCCCGCGCGGCGGATGCGCTCAGCCCACGCGATCTGTTCTCCGCTCCTGGTCAGGCGGCAGGCCCTCGGCGGCGCCCTGGTCGGCGGCGCCCATCAACTCGACGCCCTCGTCGGTTGTGCCGACCCGCCGGGGCTCCATGGGTGCCTCCTCTACATGGTCGGGGCGAGGGCCTGGCGCTGCTCGATCGCCGGTCATGAGACCTGCTCTGCGCCCAGGCCCTCACCCCAGAACCATTCGACCTTCGCCGAGCGCCGCAGCTCGGCCACCCACGCGTCGAACACGTCCCGCTCCGCCCGCTCACGGATCTGCTGGGTCAGCTGCGCGGGAACGACCTCGAGAACCTTGATCACGTCGGATCCGTTCCTGATCACCGTGCCCGGAGCCGCCTCGAACACCTCTTCCGGCGCCTGGCCGCGGGTCACCCAGGTGAATGCGCCTTCGGCGCCCGACGCCTCCGCCATCGCATAGAGGTCGCCCTCGGCCGGGAGACCTTCGGGGAAGACGAACCGCGCGATCCTGGCGCGATCGTAATGCCGGCGGTGCCGGGCGTAGTGCTCCTCGACCCGGCCGTCGGTCACCCGCTGCCTCAGCTTGGCGGCCATCGCGTGGTCGCGGACCAGGCGCTCGAACGTCTGGTGAGTCAGCCCGGAGCGGGCGATCCAGTCATGGGTGGCCGTCGCCGTCAGCAGGCCCCGGGCCCGGCGGAAGGCGTCCATGGCGTGCTGGAGTTCGCCGTCGTCCAGGCTGATCGGGTTCTCCTCCAGTGCGGCCTGGATCAGGCAGGCGGTGACCAGCCGGTCGGCGACCCCGGCCTCGTCCCAGACGAAGTCCAGGCAGGCGACGGCCTGATCGATCCGCATCCCCACCCCGTTCACCCGGAGCAGCATCAGGTTGCTGCCCGCCGGGCGCGCGCCACGCAGCGGCCATGGCAGCGCCTTGTCCGGGCAGTACGACAACGACACCGTGGCGCCGCCGTCCGGATGGGTGATCAGCAGGTCGTAGTGGAGCGAGCCGTCATAGGTCTCGCGCTGCCAGACCAGCCGGAAGCGCCGCCCCGGATAGTCCTCACGCAGGGGACCCAGCCGCGCCTCGGCCTCGTCCGGTTCGGCTCCGGACAGGCTCTCCAGTACGGCCAGCGCGCTGTCAAGCACGTCCATCCTCCAAGAGCAGATCGCACAGCGCCTCGCTGATCGGCAGACCGGTCAGCTGTTCTATCCACAGGTACTGGCCGGCCGGGTTGATCTCCAAGAACACGTAGCGGTCCTCCGGGGTCACGATGAGGTCGATCGCCCCGTAGTTCAGCCCGAGCTCCGACACCAGCGCCAGGCATCGCCGCTCGACATCGGCAGGCAGGCGGTGGCTCAGGTGCGGTGTCCTGCGCAGGTCGTAGCTGCGCCAGTCGGTCCTGCTCCGGTTGCTGTTCTGCGAGTGGATCTCCGCCGCGAACACACGCCCGCCGACGACTGTCACGCGCACCTCCACCCGCTTGGCGATCAGCTCTTGCGCGATCACTGGGCAGAACCGGAGAGCGTCCGCGTAGCCCAGATCGATCGGCGCGGTCCGCTCGGTGTAGCGCACGGCGCCGGCCCCGCCCAGCATGGCGGGGGCGAAGGCGTAGGGCTTGGTGATGATCTGTCCGTCGAACCGGTTGGAAAAGGCCAGGAACTCGTCCGGATCGGTGGTGACCAGTGTCGCCGGTGTCTCGAAGCCCAACCGCGCGGCGAGCGGCATCTGGAGGAGCTTGCGCTGGGCGCGATCGATGAGCGGACGGCGGGCGGGCACGAACCGGCAGTCGAGCGCATCCCACAGGTCCTGCGCGAGATGGCGGCACTCGGTCTCGACATAGAGGCGGGCCGGATCGTCGACGATCTCATCGTGGACTCGGGGCCGGCCGGGACGCCGATACCAGACGGCGGTCAGCGACGCCAGATCCAGCGTGCCCCACCGGGAGACCGCCTGGTTGTAGAAGCCGCTGGAGACCCGGACCTCGCGGGGGAAACTCGCCGGATCCACCCGGACCACCTCGGCTCCGCGCCGGGAGAGCAGGGGGGTGATGTGATCGGCGTGCTCGTCGTCATCGCCGGTGAGGACGACGATGGTTGTCTGCATGAGTTCCTCTCGGTACTGATGCGCCCGGGGAACCGGGGTTTCCGGGCGCATCAGCCAGCCAAACCGACTTCGGTCACCGGGTCTCGGGAGCGGGTGCGGCCGCGCTTGTCGAAGGTGCCCTCAATGGGCCGTTTCCGCTCCCCGAGCCGGTCAGACTGAGGTCGTTGATCTCAGCTGTCCCACTCCTCATCAGCCATAGACCGTGTCCATGCGGCAGACCCCAAGATTGAAGTCGAGGGTGCCCACGATGATCGGCTCCTGGCCGCCGACGACCCTGACGAGCTCGTCCTCGCTGAGCTCCGATCCGGTCAGACTGATGTCCTTGATCTGTGTCATTTCCTCACCTCTCGTGCGTCTGCGAAGGAGATCTTGCTGCTTTCCGCTTGTGGATCGCTTGGAACGGACCGATGTCGTTGATCACTCCTCAATAGGACAGGGCGATCTCGACGCTGCAGACCATGCGACGTAGTCGTAGGTGAGCGAGCAGTACCTCTTCATCTACGCGAGCGAGGAATTGAGGGACGGAATCCATTTCCAGTCGACGAGCTCGCCGTCGACGCCGATCGCCTGGTGCGTGGCCGCGAACGGATACTCATCACACCGAGAGGGACCGGGGCCGCAGGGAGATCCTTGCAGGATTCGATCTCCAGTAATCATTCTTTCCGTCGAATCTTTTGCCACCGGGCGTGAGTTCTGTGCGCGCTCGCCTTGTTAGCGGAAACGTGGAGCAGCGAGTTTTCGGACCGGTCAATCCTGCACATTCGTCGCAGTTCCCGGGGAATTTCTTGATGATGGTTTTCCACCGCCGCCCCACCTGGGGTCCGTGGCTTGTGGATTGCGGAAGGCATCCCAGAAGTACCGCGAGCGGGAGTGCCGGCTCTACTGACCACGAACGGCCTGGCGCGGTCAGGCGCGACGCGCTCTTCTGCCGCTGACCGCGTGGTCGCCGAACTCGGACCGAGCGCGCGACTCGCGGCAGATGAGTGCGCTTGGACGACAGGCCCCGGGACATCGTGCCGCGCGAGCCGAGTCGTCATCTGTCGCGATCAGGTGCCTACGGGGTCAGGACGATCCTCCCGAAGACCTCACCGGCGTCCATCTTCTGGTGTGCCAGCACGGCGTGCTCCAGCGGCAGCACCTCATGCACCACCGTCTGGAGCTCGCCACGATCCGCGGCGGCGAACTGCTCCATCCTCACGGCACGTCGAGCGGACTCCGCTACCGTCGCGGCGCTGAAGGTGGCGAAGGACATCGACTTCTGGAATGCGGCCATCAACCTCGTGCCGAAGTCTGCCGGCGGCTGGCCCCCGACTGCGCCGACAACCACGAGTCGACCGTTGGGGTTGAGCCTGTCGAAGAACGAAGGCATGTCTTCACCTGCTACGACGTCGATGATGACGTCGTAGCCCGGGGGATCGTCCGGCCCTCCTGCTCCCGAGCGGTCCAGCACGTGGGTCGCACCGAGGTCGCGCAGTCGACGGCCACGCTCAGGGGAGGAGGTGGTGACTGCCACGGCGCCGGCACCACCGCGAGCCGCGAGCTGAACCGTCATGATCCCGATGCTGCCGGCCGCGCCGCGTACCAGCACGGTCTCGCCCGGAGAGAAGTGAGCATGGGCGAGACCGAAGTGGGCCACGACCCCGGAGCTCCCGAGCGTCACGGCGTCGACAGCGGAAAGGCTCGCCGGGAGGGCCAGGACCTCTCCGATCGGCGCGATCGCCTGCTCGACGTAGCCGCCGCCCGTACCGGTGAACGCCCACACGCGCTGCCCGACCCATGCGGGGTCGACGCCGTCGCCCACCGCGGTCACCGTCCCCGCCACCTCGCCGCCTGGGACATGACCCTTCCGGAAACCGTAGGCGGCGAGAGCACCGCTTCGGATCATGACGTCGACGCCTCCGACGCCGATCGCCTCATTGACGATCAACACGTGTCCCCGAGCGGGAGCCGGTGCAGGGATGTCGGTGACTGCCAGTCCATCGGGACCCCCGAACTCCTCGATCGCAACTGCCTTCACTGTTGTCCCTTTTCGTGAGCGCAATCAAAGCCGCCGTCAAGCGGCCCCTGGCTGCTTGGGACGCTAACGGACGCCGACGTCCGTTTAGCTAAAGTGAGAGAGTGATCGACCGTTTGCCTCAGACGCTGCGTTCGGACGCGCTGGACAACCGCGAGCGCATCCTCGACGCGGCTCGGGCACTGTTCGCCGCCGAAGGCATGGACGTGCCGATGCGCGAGATAGCCCGGCGCGCCGGGGTCGGCCCCGCCACCCTGTACCGCCGCTTCCCCACCAAGCAGGCGCTGGCCACCGAGGCTTTCACAGAGCAGATGTATGCGTGCCATGCCATCGTCGAGGAGGGGCTCGCCGATCCGGATCCGTGGCACGGCCTGTGCCTCGTGATCGAGAAGCTTTGTGAGCTGCACGCACGAAACCGGGGCTTCACCACGGCGTTCACCTCGGCATTCCCCCACGCCATGGATCTCGCCGCGATGCGCGAACAGGCGCTCACCTCGCTCGCCGAGCTCGCGCGCCGTGCCAGGGACAGCGGCCGCCTGCGGCCCGACTTCGTCCTGGACGACCTCATCCTCATGCTGATGGCCAACGGCAGCCTGCACGCCACATCGACAAACGCCCGGGTCGCCGCCTCCCGACGTTTCGCCGCGCTCGCGATTCGGGCATTCCAAGCTTGACCGGCCTCACCGCGATGCCACACTCAGAGGCTCATCGCATTTGACGCCGGTAACCCCAGCCCGATCTGCCCAGTCCGGCTTCGGCCGTCCGACCTGACGCCCCAGCACCGCTACCTCGTGACGCAGCACCACGATCTCCGCGTCCTTCGACGCCCGACTGCGGCCACAGCAACATCAGCCAGCCGAACACCCGGAGCGCGATCAGATAGAGCAGCCGGACAAACACAAGAGGCGATCGTGTCTGTAGGGACGGACCCCGTCAAACCACAGGTCCCCCCGGTCGCCCGAAAAGCAATGTATCGCGATAATCAAGCCATGACGGACAAAGCTTCACGCAAGGTAAGCAGCATCACCCTGTGGATCATCTGGATCATTTGGGCGATCGGGATCCTGGCAACGCTCCAAACCTTCTCAATGGCGTACGGGTTCGACAATGAAAGCTCCTCCACCGCATTCCAGGTCATCTTCTTCGTGACGAAGATCTGCGTACCTGTCGTCGGCGGGTTCGTCGCATTCTCAACAGACAGGCCATGGACAGCCATAGTGTTCGGCGTGATTCTCTTCGCCGGCCTCATCCTAGAGACGCGAGCGGGATTCCTGCCGACCCCGGAAACGTTCGGTCACACCACCACACCGGCATGAAGCCCACAAACTACTGCGCAAGCGGAGCGGCGGTTACACCGACTGTCCCGGCGGATAGAGAGCCCCACGTCCGCTCACTTGAGGGGCCGACGGGAGCGAAGGTGCCGGTCGGGTACTGGAAACGACTCGCTAGAACGCTTCGCGAGACATTCGCTTGAGCGCGACGATCTGACTGGCCGCGAAGCCGCCAACGTCTATAGCGATGGCCAGAAAGGTCATCAGGACCACGATGCTCGCTGCGGCAAACGAGACGGCGGCGAGCACACTCGCAGCCAGCACATTTGCCGCGAGCACGAGACGCAGGCCGTCACGCAGAGGACGGAAGCTGAGCCACCACACGACGCCCGCCCACAACACGACACCGCTACCGACCGCCGCGATGACAAGCGCTGGCAGCTGAACTGTAGTCGTGGTCAGAGGTGCGGTAGCAGCGACTATGAGCCCGACGACGAGACAGTAGACCGCATCCGCGCGAAGACTGAGGCGTCCGAGTTGACTCCCTGGCATGCACAAATCCTACATATCCGGGCCATATGGTGTTTAGGACTTCTTAGAGGGCGATTCGTGAGTTGATACCCCTTTCGTCGTTGGGGTTGGAAGAGGCGGGCTGGTCAGAGGGTCGGCTGCTGGGCTACGGGCGTGGCTGAGTGAACAAGCCCGGCTCGGTCTCGACGAGGATGCCGCGGCTGACCAAGCGTTTGAGCTTGGAGCGGATGTTCTCGGTGTTCTTCGACACGATGGGCAGGTCCAGGGCCTGGCACAGGTCGCGAGCGCGCAGAGGTCGGTCGACGTCGGCGAAGACCGTCAGAATCTGCTGGTAGGCGGGGTGGTCGGGCAGCGCGGGAGGCGGTGCGGCCGGCTCGATGTCGTCTTCCTCGGCGAGCGAGACGAGGGTCTTGCGGGTGATCCGCAGATGGTCGATCGCCTGGTCGAGTTCGTGCAGCCTCGCGGCGAGTTCGTCAATCCGGGCGCGCGTCTGTTCAGCCTCGCAGGTCAGGGCAGCTTCGCGTGCGTCGATCTTGTCCAGCAGCGGTCTGCTCGCCTCGCGGCCGGTCATGCGCTGCGCCAGGATGGGCTGGAGGTTCCGGTCAACCGGCGGGCCATCACGTCGCTCATCGCCCAGTACACGCGCGATTCGGAGCTGGTGGGGCAGTGTTCGTAGTCGCGGACCAGTCGGCGGTGCAGGGCGAGGATGCCGTAGGTCTGTTCCACCACCCACCGTTTGGGCTGAGGGACGAACCCCTTGTCGGCCGGGTTGCGTTCGACGATCTCCACGGCGATGCCGAGCGTGGCGCCGTGGGTGACGACGGCGTTCTTGAATCCTTGGTCGACCAGCGCCGTACGCACGCTGCCGGGCGGTGTGGCGGCGGCGACCCGGTCCAGCAGGGCGATCCCGGCGGTGTTCTCGTGCGCTGAGGCTGCCAGCGCCACCACCGCGATGACCAGGCCCAGCACGTCTACGGCCAGGCCGCGCTTTCGCCCGGGCACTTTCTTACCCGCGTCCCGGCCCGTCGTTTCCGACGGGACCCCGGCCGCCGCGTGCACGCTTTGGGTGTCCAGCACTACCAGGCTCGGATCGGCTAATCGCCGGTGTTTCTCCCGTGTCTGCCAGCGCAGCAGGTCGTGGATCGTCTGGTCGGTGCCGTCATCGCGCCACTTGGCGAAGTAGTAGTACACCGCGCTGCGGGGCGGCAGGTCGTGGGGCAGGAATGCCCACTGGCAGCCGGTCCGGCTCTGGTAGAGGATCGCGTTGACGATCTCCCGCATGTGGTAGCCGCCCTGATGGCCGCTCACCGAGGGATGCGCGGCCTTCCACGCCGTGATCACGGGCTCGATCAGTGCCCACCGTTCGTCGGACAAGTCGCTCGGGTACGGCTTGCGCTCACTCACCGGGTCATCTCAGCACGCCCAAGCCCACCGACCGGCCGTAACGCTACAAATTCACACGATCACACTTCGCAGTTCGGGCATTCGCTCGCGAACCGCCCTCTTAGAACGGCAGCTCAGCCAATTGGATACGCGTCTTGCAGTTCGTGGCGATTGGCGGGAAGCAGCACGTTCACCACGTCGAGTGGATGCCCCGAGGCGTCACGCACGGCCGCGTAGACGTCCAGGACCGGAGTGTTCTTCGGCATGCCAAGCTGCTTCGCCTCATCCGCCGAGGGCATACGCGCGGTGATCTGCTCGATAATGTGATCAACCCGCACGCCCTTACGCGCCTGGAGATGGTCCCGGATGCTGCCTGCCAGTGCGTCAGCGCTCGTCAGGTCCGTCCCCTCCGACAGGACAGATCCAGGGGCAGCCAGAACGAGACGATCTCGGACGGCTCACCGTCACGGACCACCAGGCGGCGACGCAGGAACGCCCGGGTCTTAGCCGGCAGATCGAGTAGCGCGGCGACCCGGTTGGGTACGGCCTACGCGCCCGCTTCCAGCACCTCACCAGGAGCGGTCCGCGGATCGGCGCCGCTGATCCATTGTCGCGACCGAGCGTCAATCGGGAAGCGGTAGTGGACCGCCGTGGCCGGGCAGACCCCGGTCGGCCGGGATCGCCTCCTCGACCGCACCGTCGGCGGTGATCCCCTGGCCGCGGGTCTGCTCGGCGAGGCGCCGGTAGTAGGCCGAGACCACAGCGAGCGTCTCGCGTGCCACGTTCAGCAGCGTGGCTCCCGCCTGCTCGACGACGTCGGCCTCGTGGATCTCGAACGCCCGAACTCCTTCCAGCACAGCGGTTTTCAGGTCGCGCAGCAGTTGGACGTCGACGTGCGCGTAGACGCGGCACAGCGCCGTGACCCGCCGGAAGTCGTCCCCGGCGAGCAGTAGTTCCTTGACGGCGGATACGGAATGCCGGACCAGCCCGACATCCGACCGCGCGGACATGGCGGCGAGATCGGTGTCGAACGACCGGATGTCCTGATGCGGGTCGCAGAAGCCGACGGTGAGTTGCCACAGGGTGCGCAGGTCGTCGTGCACCAGCCCGTCCAGATAACTGACCAGGAACCGCCGGTGCGACTCGAGGACGTACTGCGCCTTGAAGGGCGTCAACTCCCGGGGATCTTCACCCGACGTGGTGACCAACGTGGTGAATCCGTAGTCCGCGGTCAACGCGTTCTCCATGCCGACCAGCAGGTACACGAACCGTACCCAGGTCCGGAACAGTTCTTCCAGCGGCAGCGCGTGCAGACCGTCCTCGGTGAGGACGACGCCCCAACGAGAGCCGAACCGCAGCCGGCGCAGATGGCCGATCTGGTACATCGCGAGTTGGGCGTCGATCTCGGCGTGCGCGTGGTGCAGCACTTTTCGATACGCCGCGGTCGCGTCGAGCCCGACGTGATTGCGGACGATGTCCGGCCCGCCGATGTGCAGGTGAAGGAATTCGCCGACGTCGAACACCGCGCCGCCGATCGCCATCCAGTAACCCGCGTCGGAGGTGTTGTGCTGCGCCAGATCCGACACCTCGAAGCGGGGACCCTGCTGCGCGTGGCCCAGATAGGTGGTGAAGACGTCCTCGCCCAGACGCCCGTCGGCCACCAGTTGGCGGAGGAACTCGCGGCCGTCGCCGGGCACGATGCCGGTCAACGCCTGCAGTACGGAGACGGCGAACCGTGCGCTGCCGCACACGTAGACGAATGCGCCGCGGCCGCCGTCGTCGGTGGACCGCAACAGCTCCCAGAGTGCTTCCGCCTCGGCGCGGATCACGTCGTCCACCCGGCGCCGCCGTCCGGCCTGGACGACGTGCCGCCGACCGTCGAATCCGACCGCGGCATCGGCGCGGGAGAACGCGACGGACAGTTTCAGCCGGCCCGCGGCCGCCGCCTCGTCAAGGTCGGTGTGCTCGACGAATTCTTCCGGCGTCCGGATCCCCAGATAGAGCAGATTCTCGCCAGGCCCGGTGCGCGCGGAGACGAACCCGAGGAACGGGGCGATCCCGGAACCGGCCGCGAACATGACGACGGGCCGGGCAGGATCGGCCGGCAGCCGGAACCGGGGCGTGGAGACGATCTGCAGCGACAGCCGCTGCCGACCCTCGACGCTCGCCCGGCGCAGGAAATGCGATGCCGTGCCTTTCCGTTCCCGCGGGTACGACCATGGCGTCCGGGCGGAGGTGTAGTCGAGACCGGCGACCACCAACTGCAGCGTGGTGGCCGGTTGGCCGGGCGGCGGCGCCGAGGCGATCGAATACAGCCGGAACGGCTCGGGCGGAATCACCGCGCAGAACGCGTCGTCCTCACGTGGATCGGCCTTCCACAGCCGGGTGACGTCATATCCGCCCGCGTACAACAGGTTCAGGACGTCCCACAGCTCCCACTGGTCCTCCATACGGGCGTCCACCACTCGCTGCCACGAGCCCACGGCTGTCAGTTTCACCAGCCGTTTCGCCGGCTCCCGTCCGATCGGCCGGAGCCGGGCGAAACGCAGCAATGTCCGCAGCGGCAGTACGTCGACCTCGCCGTAGCCTGCCCGGCTGGCCACCGCCGCCCGCCACTTCGGGGTGAGCCGCACCAACTCGTCGCCGGTCGCCTGCAGGGCGGCGACGGTGCGGCGCACCAACTCGTCGTCGTTCTCGGCCAGCACGCCGACCCGGTCACCGGGCAAGTGGTGCACGCCCTGCCCGGTGACGTCGATCTCCAGGTAACAGGTCCAGGCGCCGGACTCTCCGGTGACCACACGACCTCGACGGGCGGTCCCGAACGCCACCGGCGGACCCACCGGTGGGCGGCGCTCTTCGCGGACGACGGCCAGCTGGCCGTCCACCTTGTCCCAGGTCCGGTCCTTGAACAGTCCGGTGAACCGGGCGCCGGTCGTGACCTGTCGGCCGACCTTGAACGCCACCTCGAGAAAGCCGTACGCCTTGATGCGGTGCAGGCCCATCCAGCCGCGGTCGCCCAGATAGGCGTCGAGCATGGCGTTGTAGATGCCGCGCAGGGTGCTGTTGCGGGTGTCCTCGACGTACTGGCGCACCGACACCTCACGCAACGCGGCCACCAGCTCCTGCCAGTGCCGCGGGAAGAATCCGGCGAGGTAGACGCTCTGTTGCCCGACCAGCGAGCCGTATTCTCGGCGCTCGAGAAACGCGTCCAGCGCGTGGATCTGCGGTTGCGCGGTGCCGCTCGGGCTGGGCGCTCCATCGAAGATCGGGACGCCCGCGGTGCCGACCGTCTTGGCCCACAGCACCTGGTCGAGCGAATGCCGGGCGCGGGGGTTGGGATCGATCTGCGGATAGATGGCCTGGGTGACGTGCTGCAGCCGGTCGAGGATCACCAGTAGCGCGCTCTCCAAGGCGGCCGGATCGTCCGCGACAACGGCCTCCTGAGCATCCAGCATGGCGCCCAGCACGGGCGTGAGGCCCATCGCGAAGTCGGTGGTGGCCAGGTAGAACACCCGCTCCGCCGCGTTGTTCCAGGTCGGCGCGAGCAGGTCCATGTTGTCCAGCGCCCGCGGCCCGGCGGGATCACGCAGCCGCCAGTTGTAGAAGAACAGATCGATGTAGGAGACGGACGGGATCTCCTTGCCCAGCCGGCGCGAGACCGTGGTCCACGGTCGCAGCAGCGACTCGGGCAGAGCGGTCGGCGGATCGATCGCCATGTACTGATAGGCGTGGGCGAAAACGCCGAGCAGAGTCGAGGCGCGCAACAGGTATCGGTCAGGCAACGCCTCGGGCCGGGCGTCGAGCACCGGCATCGCATCGAACGCCCGGCGCAGCGACAGCCGACGGAACAGCTCGGGGAGCTGGTCGGTCATCTCATCCCAGGCTCCGTGCGATTCCGGGAAGGCAAGCAGCGGCGGCTCGGCCGGCAGGAATCCGTGCGCGAGCGACAGGAATCCGTCGAGTTCGTGCCCGACCCGGCGGTTGTGCGCCTCGGCGGCCTCCACCACACGTCGTGCGGCGATGCGCGGCGGCGCGATCGGCCGCAGCACGGTGAACTGGTCCAGACCGACGAGCGCCGTCGCCTCCGGGTCGAGGAAGGTCCACGTCAGCTCGTATCGGCCGATGCGCACTCGATCCCCGGGGACGAGCACCTGGCGCGTCACCCGCGTGTCGTTCACGTAGGTTCCGTTGGAGCTGCCGAGATCGGTGAGCACCAGATCGTCGTCGACGATCTCCAGCCGCGCGTGGCGCCGGGAGACGGTGCCGTCGTCCAGCACCACCGCCGCCGCGCCGCTGTCCCGGCCGAGAGTGGCCGGCAGTGTGCACACCCGCTCGTTGGTCTCTCGGGTGTACCGATCGGTGAGGATGAGCCGGAGTTCAGGAATGGTAGATCACCGCACGACACAGATCGGCCCGGGACAGCGTGCCCACGAGGGTCCCGTCGTCGACCACGGGAAGCCTTCGGATCCCGCGGTCGATCATCACGATCGCCGCCCGCGCGAGTTCGTCGGCCGATCGGACCGTCGCCGTGTCGCGCACGACGAGGGGATCGATGACGCGGTCGGCGAGGTCGCGGCCCCGCTCCAGGAAAATCCGGAACGCGTCGGCGAGCGTGCCTCCGGTGGCGGTCACGTCGTCGAAGCCGGGCAGCATGGCCCGCACCAGGTCCTCCTCGGACAGTGAACCGACGAATCGGCCGTCGTGGTCCAGGACCATCAGTTGGCCGACCTCCGACACGCTGACCAATTCAGCCGCCCGCCGGATGGTCGCGCCGAGCCGTATATAGGCCGGGAACACCGTCATGACGTCGCTGACCAGCACGCCACCTCCCAGGTCCGCCCCATGGTCGTCCCACACAATCGGTTACCTGGCAACTCATCCGAAACAATCATCCGCGAGTATAAATTCATCACGAATGCGGTGTACACCCACCCGAACGCGGTCGGAACGTACGTCAGTTCGGCCACCCAACGCCGGTTCGGCGTCGGCGCGTCGAAGTCGCGTTCAAGTAGGTCAGCCGGTTGTTCCCCCGAGGCCGGCACGGTGGTGCGGGGCCGCTTCCGCCGAGCACACGCGCCCTCGATGCCCAGCTCGCCCATCAGCCTCACCACCGTGCACCGCGCGACCGTGGTCCCTCGCGATGCGGCTCCCGCCACACCTTGCAGCGAGGCGCTGAACGAGGAGTGCCTCGGCCCGGTGAGCGATCCCCGCCGCGTGGACGGAGTGCTCGCCGGGACGGCGATCTCGCCTACCGGCTGATCCCCGTCAGCTATGTGCTTACCACGCTTGTATTTCTCCGAGCCGCCTGGCGCCGTTCGATCATGAACGCAGGGTCTCGATGAGCTCGTCGAGGCCGCCTCGGCGGCGAGTCGAGGAGATGTGGTCGATGTAGTCACGAGAGCTGATGATCTTCCCATCCCGCACGCGGAGTATGAAGACGCAGGGGACCCGGAAGGGTTCACCCCCCTCGGCTGTCCCTCGGTATTCGAACTCGGCGACGATCACCTCGGGATCGGCGGTCTCGTGCACCGTGATGTTGGCCGGCTCCTGGCGAAGAGGCGGCAGGCGTCTGCCGGCCGAAAAGTGCTCACGCAACTCCTCACGGGTGCGCAGCGGTTCGTCGCCAGACGGCGCAAACGGATGTTCGACGTAGGTCTGCTCCGCGTACAGATCGGGCAGCTCGTCCCAGCGCCCCTCCGAGACGCCCCACACGAGCTTGAGGAATACCTCACGAGGAGTGAGCACCATGATGCCTCCCGTTGGCAGGGTAATATCCGAAGTGGAGACTCCACATATCCGGAGTGGAGACTTCGAATATACGGAGTGGGGACTTCGGATGGCAACACAACCGACGCGCGCCGATGCCCGCGGAAACCGAGCCCGGATCCTGGAGGTCGCTGAGGAGGTCTTCGGCAGGGGCGGCTCGACGGCCTCCACCGAGAAGGTCGCCCGCCTCGCCGGGGTCGGCATCGCCACCGTCTTTCGCCACTTCCCCACCAAGCAGATGCTGCTGGAGGCGGTTCTGGTAAGACACTTCGACCATCTGTGCCAGCGGGCACAAAGCCTCGCCGAATCGGATGATCCCGGCCTGGCGTTCTTCGACTTCTTCGGCCAGATCGTGGCCGATGCCGCAGGCAAGCTCGCCATCGTCGAGGCGTTCACCGACGCCGGCGGTGACGTCGACGGCAAAGCGGCCCAGGGCCCGCGGGACCTGCGCGAGGCCGTCGGCGTCCTGCTCCGGCGTGCCCAGGACGCCGGCGCGGTCCGTACGGACATCGGCCTCGACGAGGTCCATGCGCTCCTCGTCGGCGTCTCACGGGCCGTCGCCCACATCCGCCTCGACGAGCGGGCGCACGCCCGTGCACTCGAGATCATCTTCGATGGGCTCGCCCCCGGTGACAGCGAGAGACCGCCTCGATCGTGCCCAAACACAGGAACGACAGCACATGACACCGCCCCACCGGTGCCCGAACTCGCCGACATCCGACAGACGTAGAGAGCCTCGCCGAGCTGCCGTACCGGGTGTTGCCGGTCGCGCGCACCCGTCGTGTCGCTCCTGGTGGCCGTACACGCCCTGACGGGAGAAGAACTTCGGATCATCGTCCGTACGCGAGGAGAGCCGGCGGCCCGGCGCGCACACGAAGAAGACAGCCGCTTGAGGAAACTCACCGACCGGGGTCAGGCGGGCGACTCCACGGCCTGTGTCCGCGTGCCGTGCGCCGCCAGGGAGCGGTGGAAGCGCCGGAGCAGAAGGCCGCCGGTGGCGGCCAGTCCCGTCAACAGCCCCAGCCAGGCGCCTACGGTGTGCGCGCCCGCGACGGCGCCGATCAGCCAGGCCGCGGGCAGCCCGATCACCCAATAGCCGATGAGGGTGATGCGGAAACCGCTCCTGGTGTCGTCGAGGCCACGTAGCAGGCCCACGCCGATGTTCTGCGCGCAGTCGACGTACTGGAGAACGGCTGCGAGCAGGAGCAGCGAGGTGGCGATGTCCAGCGTCTGCCGGTACTGGCCGCCGGACGGATCGAGGAACGGGCGCAACACGAGCTCGGGTACGGCCAGGTACACCAGCCCGACCACGGTCATGACGGCGGCCCCGCATACCAGGGCGGTGCGGGCGATGCGCGCCGCGGCCCCGGCCCGGCCGAGGGCGACCTCGCGGCTGACCCCGATGGAGGCCGCGTGCGAGAGCCCGACCGACACCTGGAAGACGATGTAGACGAGCTGGTTGACGGCGGTGTGCGCGGCCAGCGCGGAGCTGCCGAAGCTCCCGATCATCAGGGCGACGACGGAGAAGAACCCGGCCTCGGAACCGTACGTCGCGGCGATGGGCGTCCCGAGCCCGAGCAGCCGGCGCAGGGTCGCGGGCCTGGCCCGCCACATCCGCAGGGACAGCATGGGGGCGAGGACGGGGTCCCTCCGCGCGGAGGCGTACAGCGCGATGAACGAGAGCAAGTACACCAGGGAGGTGGCGACGCCGATGCCGGGCAGACCGATCTTGGGCAGCCCCCACCAGCCGTGGATGAGGACCCAGTTGAGGCCGGCGTTGACCGCCACCGACGCGAGCGTGATGCGCAGGAGCGCCTGCGGGCGGCGCATGCCGACGGTGAACTGGCGGACGGCCTGGAACCACAGGCACGGCAGCAGCCCGGGGGCGAGCGCGACCAGCATGGGCTGCATGCGCCGCACCACGGCGGCGTCCTGTCCGAGCCAGGTGAGCGCGTGCCCGGAAAGGGCGAGCAGGACGGCGCCGACGACGCCGGCGAGGGTGGCGACTGCCAGCGCCGCGCGCAGCAGGTCGCGGACGTCGTCCATCGCCCGATCCGTGTCCTGACCGTGGCCCTCGACCGAGCCGGCCTCGGCGCGGGCCGTCGCGGCGGCGACCTGGTTCCCGACGGCGGTCACCAGGCCGACGCCCATGGTGCGCAGCTGGTTGAACAGGACCAGCGCGAGCCCTCCGGCGGCCAGGGCCTCGATACCGAGCAGGCCCATCATGACAGTGTCGGTGGTCGTGAGGGCGACCTGCGCGAGCTGGGTGAGCGCGAGTGGCACGGCGAGGGCGGCCAGGGGCTTGACGTCCTGGCGGAATCGGGAAAGGGGCATGGCTCCTCACATCGTGCGGGGCGGGGTCGCGTCGGTCGGCTGCCCGGCTGCCCCGCAGGATCGGTCCTCCGTGGGGAAACCGTCACGCCGGTGTCGTCCGCCTGAGTGACCCTAGCGGTGCCGTGCACGGAGAACCCATGGGGGCGGCGTCCGGCCCGCGTGCATGATTTCGCCGGGTCAGGTCGGCCCGGGTCGCTGCCCTCCCACCCTCTCGCCTTAGGTAAAGCATGTGTTTAGGATAGGCAAACCTAAATTAGATCGCATCATTGAGGAACGAGAACGATGATCACCAGACGACAGCTCCTGTGGACCGGCGCGGGGATCGGGCTGGCCGGTGTGCTCGCCGCCTGCGGAACCGGCGGGCAGACCGGCCCGGCGGCGGTCTCGTCGTCCGGATCTGCCGCGGAGCAGCCGCGTACGGGTGGCACGTTGCGGGTCGGCGCCCTCGGCCGGGCCTCGGCCGTCACCCGGGACCCGCACGGCACGCAGACCAACGAGAGCGACTACCTGATCATCAGCCTGCTCTACGACACGCTGACCGTCCCGGGTGAGACGACCAACACCGCGCCGCGCCTGGCCGGCGCGTGGAAGCCGTCCGAGGACCTGAAGACCTGGCGTTTCACGATCGTCGACGGCGCCACCTTCCACGACGGCACGCCCGTCACCGCCGAAGACGTGGTGTGGTCGCTCAAGCGGCTGCGCGCCACCCCGGCCGGCGCGAGCCGACTGCCTGGCATCCAGCCCTCCGGAATCACCGCCGAGGACGGGAAGACCGTGGTGCTGGTCTCGGACTACCCCAACGCGGACCTGCCGTTGCTCACCCGGCTGACCACGTTCGTCCTGAAGAAGGACACCAAGGACGACGCCCTGGTCACCGCCCCCGGCACCGGCCCGTTCAAGCTGGACTGGTTCCGCGACGGCAACGCCCGCCTGGTGCGCAACGACAACTGGTACGGCGGGAAGGTCTACCTGGACGCGATCGAGGTCCGGATCTTCGAGAGCCCGCAGGCGATGGCCAACGCGCTGCTGGCCGGGCAGATCGACGTGGCGTCCAACGTCGGCGCCATCGCCGCCCGCACGGCGGAGTCCCGCCCGGACGTCCAGATCCTGCGGCGGCCCAACGACATGGCGATGCCCATCGTCATGCGCACCGCCGACGGGCCGTTCGCCGACCCCAAGGTACGGGAGGCCCTGCGCCTGGCGGTCGACCGTGAGGCCATGGTCAAGCAGGTCCTGTCCGGGTACGGCACCGTCGCCAACGACGTGCTGGGGACGGGCGACCCCGCGTACGCCAAGGACCTCCCGCAGCGCGCCCGCGACCTCGCCAAGGCGAAGAGCCTGCTCTCCGAGGCCGGCTTCGACCTGTCCAAGACCTACGACCTGATCACCACCGAGGACATCTCCGGCCTCGCCGAGTCCGCGACCCTGTTCGCGACCCAGGTCCGCGAGGCCGGCGTGAAGATCAATGTGGTCAAGCAGGACTCCGCCGTCTTCTGGGACAAGACCTGGCTCAAGGCGCCGCTGTACACCACGTACTGGGGCACCAACGACTCCGTCGTGTTCTTCGCCAGCAAGACGATGCTGTCCGAGGCGGGCCAGAACGAGGCAGGCTGGAAGGAACCCGCGTTCGACGCGGCGTACCGCGAAGCCATGGCGACCGCCGACGCCGCGAAGCGGTCCGAGGCGCTGCGCAAGCTGCAGCAGATCGAGTACGAGAAGTCCGGCTATCTGTTGTGGGGCATGGCCGACGGCATCGACCTGGCCGGCGGCGCGGTACGTGGCCTGCCCAAGCTCCCCGGTTACGGCCGGGTGCAGCTTGAGAAGGCGTGGCTGGCCAGTTGAGCCGTCGCGAGCCCGAAGGAGACGACCCCGAGCCCCCGGCCCCATGCCGGGGCCGCTCCGGAACGGAGCCGCGGCCCGGAGCGGAAAACCCGGTCGCCGGAGAACCACGGTCTGCGGAGAAGCCACGGTTCGTCCTGGTCGCGGGCCGCGTCGCCTGGTCGGCGCTGCGGCGCCTCGCCGTCCTCGCGGTCCTCCTCGGGGTCGTCTTCGCCGCCGTCGAGCTGCTGCCCGGCGACGCCGCCTCCAGCACGTCCGAACGCGGCGAGAGCGCCGCGGACCTGGCCGCACGCCGTACGGCCCTCGGCCTCGACCGCCCGCTCGCCGAGCGCTTCTGGGACTGGATGACCGCCCTGCCGACCGGCGACCTGGGCACCTCCGCCCGAGGGGAGCCGGTCACCCGGCTGCTCGCCGGGCCGTTCCCCAACACCCTGCTGCTCGGGGGCCTGGCCCTGGCCGTGAGCGTGGCAGGCGCCCTGGCGCTGGGCAGCTGGGCCGCGCTGCGTCCGGGCGGCCGCGCCGACCGGGTCATCGGCGTCGTGGCCACCATGGCGTTCGCGCTCCCGGAGTTCGTGGTGGCCATCGCGCTGTTGCTCGTCTTGTCCCTGTGGCTCGGCTGGCTGCCCGCCGTCACCCTCATCGGTCCCGACGGCGCCCCCGCCTCACCCGGCATGCTGCTGCTTCCGCTGCTGGCCCTGGCCGTCCCGCAGATCGGCTGGAACACCCGCATCGTGCGCGCGGCTCTCGCCGACCAGGCCGCGCTGCCGCACGTGAGCGCCGCGATCATCGACGGGCTGCCTCGCCACCGCATCCTGACGCACCATCTCCTTCCCGGCGCGTTGCCCGCCGTCGCCGTCGGCGTCGCGACCTCGGCCGGAATGCTGCTCGGCGGCGCGGTCGTAGTGGAAACCCTGTTCAACTACCCCGGCATCGGCGCCGTCCTGGCAGGCGCCATCGCCGACCGGGACACACCGGTCGTCGCCGGAGTGGTCGCGGCGACCGGCGGCGCGATCAGCGTCGTCCTGCTGCTCGCCGACTTCGTCCGCGCCCGAGCAGTAGGAGTGCGCCTGTGACGACTGACTCCCCCCGCAGCGGCTCTGATCAACGGTGGCTTGGCAGAGCGGACAAGGAGATCGCTTCCGCCCGGTCCCGTCGCTCGCGCGCGCTGCGGGCAGCGCCTGCCCTCGCCCTCATACTGTTCGCGCTGGCCGGCCCGCTGCTCGCGCCGCACCCGATCGACCAGCCGCTCGTCGCGCCGTACGCGACCCCGGACGCCGCCGCGGTGCTCGGCGGCGACCTGCTCGGCCGCGACGTTCTCAGCAGGTTCCTGGCTGGGGGTGGGCCCCTCGTCCTCAACGCGCTGGCGATCGCCGCGCTGGTCACCGGCGCCGCCGCACTGCTCGGCATCCTCGCGGCCCTGCGCCCCGGGCTCGGCCGCTGGGTGGAACGCGCGGCCGACCTCGCCATCCTGGTGCCCGCCGTCCTCGGCATCATGCTCGTCGCCCTCGCCTGGCAGGACGGCGGGCGCCTCGCGATCGCCGCGGCCGCCACCGTCCTCGGCGTCCCGTACGCCACCCGGGTGGTCGCCGCGGCGGCCGCGCCCATCGCGGTGTCCGGCTACATCGAAACCGCCGCCGCCTCCGGCGAACGCCTCTGGTATCTGATCGTCCGGGAGGTCCTGCCCAACCTGAGGGCCACCCTCCTCGCGCTGTTCGGCCTGCGCTTCGTCGAGGCCGTCTACGTGGTGTCCGTCGCCGCCTTCCTGCAGTTCGGCCCGCAGCCGCCGACCGCCGACTGGGCCCTGATGATCAGGGAGAACTCGCCCGGCATCATGCTCAACCCGCTGGCCGTCGCGATCCCCGCTCTCGCCGTCGGCGTGCTGGCGCTCAGCGTCAACCTCGCCGCCGACGCCCTCATGCCCAAGACCGGCACGACAACGGAGGTCCCCCTGTGACACCCGCCGAGCCGCCTCCCGCCCCGGTGCCGCCCTCCGTCGAGGTCACCGATCTGGAGATCCGCCTGCCTGACGGCCCTCCCCTTCTCGCCGGAACCACTCTGACACTGTTCCCAGGCCGCATCGTTGCGCTCACCGGCCCGTCGGGCGCGGGCAAGACCACTCTCCTGCGCGCCATCGCGGGAGCCCTGCCCGCCGGTGCCCGCCGTACCTCGGGGCGGGTCACCGTCCTCGGCCATGACGTCCTGGCCCTCGGGGAGCAGGACCTGCGACTGCTCCGCCGCCGACGGCTGGCCTACGTCGGACAGGATCCCGGCTCCGGCCTCAACCCCCGGATGAAGGTCCGCCGCCTCATCGCCGAGACCGCCGTGACCCGCGGCCACCGGGCGGTGCGCGACCTGCTCACCCAGGTGCGGCTGCCCGCCGATGAGCGCCTGGAGCTGCGCCGTCCCGGCGCCCTGTCGGGCGGGCAGCAGCGCAGGGTTGCGCTCGCCCGCGCCCTCGCGCGCCGTCCCGATGTCCTGCTCCTCGACGAGCCGACGGCCGGACTGGATCCGGAGCTGCGCGACGAGATCGCCGACCTGCTGTGCGAGCTGGCCGGCCGTACCGGCGTCGCCGTCGCGGTGGCGAGCCACGACCCCGAACTGGTCTCCCGCTGCGCCCACGACGTGGTGGTGCTCCGCCCCCCGGCGGAAACGGTGCGGCGCTTCCTTCCCGCCGCACGCGTGCTCGACTTCTCGACCGCGGACGAAGCGACCTCCGCGACTCCCCCAGCCGCTGCCTCGGTCAAGCCCGAAGCCGACGACACATGTGCCTCGGTCCCCGTTGCCACGCGCCCGCCGTCCCGGACCGGCCGGATCACGGTACGCGACCTCAGCGCCGTGGTGGGCGGCCGGAGTGCGCGGCGAACCGTCCTCGACAACCTGGATCTCGACCTCGCTCCCGGCGGCGCGACCGGGGTCATCGGCGTCTCGGGGTCGGGGAAGACCACTCTTGTCCGCGTTCTCACCGGACTGCACCCGCCCAGCACGGGCACGGTCGCCCTCGACGGAGCCCCTCTGCATCGCTCCTACCAGCGCCGCACCCAAGAGCAGCGCCGCGCACTTCAACTCGTTCCGCAGAACCCCCTCGGGGCGCTCAACCCCGCGCGGACCGTGGGAGCCACGCTCGCCCGGCCTCTGACCCTGCACCGTGTGGTTCCCGTTGGGCAGGTCCCCGCGCGCGTCGCGGAACTCCTCGAGGCGGTCGACCTGCCCACGGACTTCGCCGGAAGGTACCCCCACCAGCTCTCCGGCGGCCAGCGCCAGCGTGTCTCCATCGCCCGGGCCCTCGCGGTCCGCCCCGACGTGCTGCTCTGCGACGAGGTAACCTCCGCGCTCGACGCCGACACCTCCGCGAGCATCATGGACCTGCTGTCCCGTCTTCGCCGCGAACACGGCGTCACCCTGGTCCTGATCAGCCACGACCTGTCGATGATCGCTGCGCACACCGACACCACGATCGTGCTGGAGAACGGCCGGATCATCGAGAACGGTCCCACTCCGGGCCTCTTTGACTCGCTGTCCCATTCGACGTCCAGGACTCTCATCGCTGGGGCAACCATGCGGCGAGAGGCCCGCGAAGCCTCGGCGCGAATGTCGCCGTCGTCTGATCCGGCCTGATCGGCCGGATCATCTCCGCCTGGCAAGCTGCCCTGCTCGGCGGCCATGAGCTCTCGGATGTCCCAGATTCGCCGGGGTTCTGCCACGCCTTTGCGTCAGCGAGGAGCGAAAGATCGATCGCGGCGGCGAACACCAGCGCTAGGACGGGGGCCTCGTAGTAGTCGTGGGCGTGACGATCCCTCGATGTCGGCGTCGAACCTGCCGACGGCGGTGGCTAGTCCGGTCCATGGCCACGAGCCCATGACGAGCCGGCAACGCCCCCGGCCGGTCCCGACGCGCCTGGAGCAGCGAGAGCAATGCCGGCAGACGCGTTGAGGTCTTTGGCCTGAAATCCATTGCGCCGTAAGTAGCGGCCACATCCTGACCTCTGCCCCTGCGACTGTTGTCCCGCGTCAGGCGCTGCACAGCGTCCAGAACCGATAGGAGCGACATGTCCGTCAAGTCCGTCACTCATCTGAACTTCCGGGGCGACGCCCGCGCGGCGCTGGAGTTCTACCAGTCTGTCTTCGGCGGTCATCTCGCCGTCGTCACATACAAGGACGCCGGAAACGTGCAAGACCCGGCCGAGGCGGACCAGGTGATGTGGGGCCAGGTGGTCGCGGACAGCGGCTTCCACGTGATGGCCTACGACGTGCCCTCGCGGCTGCCGTGGGACCGGGGTGAGAACTCGTTCTTCCTCTCCCTCCGCGGCGAGACCACCGAGGAGATCACCGCGTACTGGGAGAAGCTCTCCGACGGGGCGAGTATCGCGCAGCCGCTGGAACCCGCGCAGTGGGCTCCGCTCTACGGAATGCTGACCGACCGCTTCGGCGTCGTCTGGGTCGTGG
The DNA here is from genome assembly GCF_020826795.1 of Microtetraspora sp. AC03309. NCBI lineage: Bacteria > Bacillati > Actinomycetota > Actinomycetes > Streptosporangiales > Streptosporangiaceae > Microtetraspora > Microtetraspora sp. AC03309. Next base: position 26,011 of record NZ_JADDIL010000027.1, read on the forward strand.
ACGTCGCGCGCGAATACAACAGCTGAGCATCGGGAGCGTGATGCGGAGGCCAGCACCACGCTCCCGCTCGTCCATCGAAGGGAACAACCAGCATGAGAACGCGGCCCTTGGGGCGGACCGGAATCCAGATCAGCCCCTACTGCCTGGGCACCATGATGTTCGGGCGGGTCGGCAACCCCGACCACGACGAGTGCGCGCGCATGATCCACCGGGCCCTCGACGCCGGGATCAACGTCATCGACACCGCCGACGTCTACTCCTACAGCGAGGCCGAGGAGATCGTCGGCAAGGCGCTCAAGGGCCGCCGCGACGACGTCATCCTCGCCACCAAGGTGAACGGGCCGATGGGCGACGATCCCAACCGCGCGGGCAACTCTCGGCGCTGGATCGTCACCGAGATCGAGCACTCGCTGCGCCGCCTCCAGACCGACCACATCGACCTCTACCAGATCCATCACCCCGACCCCAGGACCGACATCGAGGAGACCCTCTCCGCGCTGACCGACCTGATGGCCGCCGGCAAGGTACGCGCCATCGGCACCTCCAACTTCCCCGCCTCCGACATCGTCGAGGCCCAATGGGTGGCCGAGCGACGCGGCCTGGCGCGCTTCCGCACCGAGCAACCCCCGTACTCGCTCCTCAACCGCGGTATCGAACGCGAGGTCCTGCCCGTCTGCGAGCGCTATGGCATGGGCGCGCTCGTGTGGGGTCCGCTCGGAATGGGCCTGCTCAGCGGCCGTTACCGCAAGGACCGCACGACTCAGGCCCCCGCGCGCCGGATGGCCTGGGTGCCCAGGCACATGACGGACGAACGCACGCTCGACACCGTCGAGCGGCTCGCCCTGCTGGCCGAGGAGGCCGGGATCCCGCTGGCCCACATGGCGATGGCGTTCACGGTCGCCCACCCGGGCGTGACCGCGGCGATCATCGGGCCGCGAACCATGGAGCACCTTGACGACCTGCTGGCCGGCGCCGACACCGTGCTCGGCGACGACCTCCTCGACAGGATCGACGAGATCGCGCCACCGGGCGCCGACATCGGCCCGCTCGACGTGTCCTACGACCCGCCGCCCGTCATCCGGGCGGCGCTGCGCCGGCGGCCGCCCGGCGAGCGTGCGGCGGCGGCCTGACCCGATGACCGTTCTCGGCACCCGGGCGACGCTTGGCCGTCAGTTGCTGCTTGACCGCGCGGTCCGAATGCCAGCCATGGGCGGCGGCCTCCAAATGGAGGAGATCCGACCGAGTCAGCGCGACCTCATCGCGACGGTCATGCCCGGGCCATCTCCAGCGCGATATCGACGAGCATGTCCTCCTGCCCGCCGACCAGCCCGCGCCGGCCGGCCTCGATGAGCAGGCTGCGGGGGTCGAGACCGGACGCGGCCGCCGCTGTCTCGGCATGACGCAGGAAGCTGGAGTAGACGCCGGCGAACCCGAGCGTGAGCGTCTCCCGATCCACCCGCACTGGGCGGTCCTGCAGCGGGCGCACGAGGTCGTCGGCCGCGTCCTCCAGCGCCATCAGGTCGCAGCCCACGTCCCAGCCGCGCAGGGTGGCGACGGCGACGAACGGCTCGATGGGGCAGTTCCCGGCACCCGCGCCCTGACCGGCCAGCGACGCGTCGACCCGATACACGCCTTCCTCGACTGCCGCCAGGGAGTTGGCGACCGACAGCGACAGATTCTCGTGTGCGTGGATGCCGATTTGGGTGCCGTCGGTGAGGATGTCGCGGTAGGCGCGCACCCGCCGGCGCACATCCTCGATGGTCAGTCGGCCGGCGGAGTCGGTGATGTAGACACAGTGCGCGCCGTAGGACTCCATAAGCCGCGCCTGCTGGGCCAACTCGGCGGGCTCCAGCATGTGGCTCATCATGAGGAAGCCGGAGACGTCCATGCCGAGGTCCCGCGCCGCCGCGATGTGCTGCGCGGCGACGTCCGCCTCGGTGCAGTGCGTGGCGACCCGTACGGAGCCGACGCCACGGGCGTGCGCCTCGCGCAGGTCGGCGACGGTTCCGACGCCGGGCAGCAGCAGCGTCGTGATGACCGCCCGGCTCGTCGCGGCGACGGCCGCGTCGATCCACTCCCAGTCGGTGTTGCTGGCCGGGCCGTAGGTGAGGCTGGACCCGGCGAGCCCGTCGCCGTGCGTCACCTCGATCGCGGCGACGCCCGCCCGATCCAGCGCCGCCACGATCGCGCCGACCTTCGCGGGGCTGATGCGGTGCCGGATGGCGTGCATGCCGTCGCGCAGCGTCACGTCCTGCAGATAGATCTCCGGCCCGGTCATGCCGCCACCTCCGATGCCGCCGCGATGCGCTCGGCGACGCGGATGGCCGCCGAGGTCATGATGTCGAGATTGCCGGCGTACGCGGGCAGGTAGTGGGCCGCGCCTTCGACCTCGAGGAAGACGCTGACCTTCCACCTGACATCGTCGTCGCCGTCCAGCAGGATGCGGACATCGTCACGGTCGACCGGGGTGAACTGCACCGCCTGCTTGAGCCGGTAACCCGGGACGTACGCGGCGACGTCGGCGACCATCCGCTCGACCGAGTCGCGCACCAGGTCGTGGTCGACGTCGCCGACCAGGCACAGCACGGTGTCTCGCATGATCAGCGGCGGTTCGGCCGGGTTGAGGATGATGATGGCCTTGCCGCGTCGGGCCCCGCCCACCGCCTGCAGGGCGTGCGCCGTCGTCTCGGTGAACTCGTCGATGTTGGCCCTGGTGCCCGGGCCGGCCGACTTCGAGGCGACCGTCGCGACGATCTCGGCGTACGCCACGGGCGTGACCCGCGAGACGGCTGCCACGATCGGCACGGTCGCCTGCCCGCCGCACGTCACCATGTTGATGTTGGGAGCGTTCAGGTGCTGGTCGAGGTTGACCGGCGGGATGACGAACGGGCCGAGGGCGGCCGGCGTCAGGTCGACGATCCGCCGGCCGTAGGGCGCCAGGGCCGCCGCGTTGACGACGTGCGCGGCGGCGCTCGTGGCGTCCAGCACGATGCCGACCCGGTCGAACTCGGGCAGCCGGATGAGCCCGTCGACGCCGTCGGCAGTGGTCGCGACGCCCAGGCGGCGGGCGCGTGCCAGGCCGTCCGACATCGGGTCGATGCCGACCATGGCGGCCACCTCCAGGGGCCCGCCGGCACGCTTGATCTTGATCATGAGGTCGGTGCCTATGTTGCCCGAGCCGATGATCGCTACGTGGTGAACCATGTGTCAGTCCTTCTTCGAGAACGTCGCGGACACACGACCGAGCGGGCCGATCTCGGCCTCGATCCGGTCGCCGTCGCCGATGGGGACCAAGGGCCCGAGCGCGCCGGAGAGCACGACGTCGCCGCCGCGTAGCGGCGTCCCCAGCGCGATGGCGGTGCGCGCGAGCCAGGCCAGGGCGTTGAGCGGGTCGCCGAGGCAGGCGCGGCCGGTCCCCTCGCTCGCCGGCTCGCCGTTGCGCAGCATCCGCATCGGTACGTCGGCGGTGCTGAACTCATGCAGCCGCAGTGCCCGGTCGCCGAGCACGAAGACGCCGCTGGAGGCATTGTCGGCAACCGTGTCGGTGATGCCGATCCGCCAGTGCGCGATCCGGCTGTCGACGACCTCGATGGCGGCGGTCGCGCGGTCGACCGCCGCCCGGACCGCCTGCGGCTCGGGGTCGACGATGTCGGCACCGAGGATGAACGCGACCTCGGCCTCGGCGCGGGGCTGCAGCAGGCGGCCCAGCGGGATCGTCGATCCGGTCGGGAAGTGCATGTCGTCGAACAGGACCCCGAAGTCGGGGCGGTCGACGCCGATCTGGCGCTGGACGGCCTCGGACGTCAGGCCGATCTTCCGCCCGACGATCCGCGCTCCCCGCGCCATCCGTCGCGCCGTCAGCATGGACTGCACGGCGTAGGCGGCGTCGATGTCGGCGGTCCCGATGAGGTCGGCGACCGGGGCACACGGCACGCCGTCGGCGGCTGCGCGGTCAAGGCGGTCGGCGGCCGCGGTGACGGCGCCGGTGGCGGTCATGCCCGTGCCCCCGCTGCCGGCAGGTGGTCGAGGACGATCCGGTTGAACGCCGCCGGCTGCTCCCACTGCGGCCAGTGCCCCGCGTTGTCGATCATCGCGAACGTCCCGTCCGGGATGCGCTCGGCCATGTCGATGCCCGCGGCGGCCGGACCGGACGGGTCGTCGCTGGTCCAGATCACCATGGTGGGCGCCCGGACCGCGCCGAGTTCTTCGGGCGTGACCAGGTTGCGCCGCCGGATGTCCGGGTCCTGCAGGCACAGCAGGTGCCGCATCGACGTCGCGAACCCGGGCCGGCCGTAGATCGCCTGCCGGATCGCGACGAGCTCGTCGGTCACCGACGCCGGGTCGGCCATGAGCCACTCCAGCCGGGCGCGGATGCGTTGCGGGCTTGGGTCGTCGGCCGCCTCCTGGCTGAGTGTCCGGATGCGGTGCATCACGGCCGGGGTCGCCATCGTGCCGCCCGGCGTGTTGAGCACGAGCCCGTCGACCCGGTCCGGGTGTGCCGCGGCGAATTTCACGGCGACCCACCCGCCCAGCGACTCGCCGCTGAGGTGGGCCCGCTCGATGTGCAGCGCGTCGAGCAGGCTCAGCAGGTGCGTGGTGTAGTCGGCGATCTCGAGGTCCCGGGTGGCGAGCGTCGTGCGCCCGTGTCCCGGGAAGTCGTAGGCGATCACCCGGAAGTGCTCGGCGAGCGCCGGCACGTTGCGCGCGTACGCCTCGAGGTGGCCACCGGTGCCGTGCATGAGCACGAGGGGCCGGCCGGTGCCCGCCTCCAGCACGCGCGTCGACCACTCACCGGCCTGGACGGTGTGCACGCGGAACTCGGTGGGGGCGAGGTCGGTCCAGAGCGTCATCGGGGTCCTTCCGGTCACTGGTCAGCGACCTGGTACTGGCCGTTGACCTGGGCAACGGACGCGATGAACGGGAAGTCGTCCGGCGTGGGGGTGGGGGTGTGCTTGTCCGGGGTGAACGTGAACTGCCGCTCGGTGAGCCAGTAGCCGTCCTCCACCTTGAGGTTGTAGACCGCCTTGACCAGCGAGGCCGGTAGGTCGTCGAGCGCGCCGTCCTGTGATGCCGCCGCGGCGACCAGCCGGAGCTGATCCCAGGCCAGGGCGGGCGTCGACAGGCTGTTCTGGATGGGCTGGCCCCCGGAGTACCGGGCGATGAAGTCCTTGAAGATCGGGGACTGGCTGCTCTCCGGCACGGCGACCTCCACCTTGAACACCAGGATCTCGAGGTTCTTGTTCGCCTCCGCGGAGCCGTACTTGAACGGGCCGCCGGCCGTGAGGGACATGCCGCTGCCGACGATCGTCGGCATGTTCACGGCTCCGCTCTGGACGCGGGCCTGCAGCAGCCGCACCGCGGCGTCGCCGGTGGTGTCGAGGTAGACGAAGTCGGGGTTCGCGTCGAGCATCCGGCGGTAGTAGACCGACAGGTCGATGTCGGTGGGAACGAACTCGAAGTCGCGCACCTCGATGCTGCTGCCGGCGAGTTGCGCCTTGACCGCCTGTACGACGCCCTTGCCGTACTCGTCCTGCGACACGAGCAGTCCGAGCCGCTTGGCGCCTTTCTCCTCCAGGTGCTTGCGCAGGCCGGTGAGCTGGGCGGCGCTGCTGGGCACGCTCTGGAAGTGGTACGGGTACTTCTGCGGGTCGTTCAGCATCGGGCTGGCCCCGAAGGCGACCGACACGAGCTTGTTGCGGGTCAGCACCGGCACCATCGCCAGCGCCTCGGCGCTCGTGCCGCTCGGGATGACGACGTCGGGCTTGTTGTCGCCGGACAGCTGCTCCTGCAGCAGGCTGACCGCGCGACGCGGGTCACCCTGCGAGTCCTTGACCGTGATCACCATCTTGCGGCCCTTGACGCCGCCGTTCTCGTTGACGGACTTGGCGGCCGCATCGAGCGCCTTGGTGGTCGCGGCGACCGTCGTCGCCGCCGGGCCCGTGACGCCGCCGATGAACAGCACGTCGAAGTTCCCAGCCTGGTCGGCGGTGTCGGCGCCGCCGCAGCCCCCGGCGGCGAACAGGGCGAGCGCGGCCCCGACGGCGAGGAGCCGGCGGGGTCTGAAGGATCCGCTACGGAACGTCATGACTGTGCCTCTTTCGATCGGAAGGGGGTGTGGAAGGCGGGAGCCGTCACGAGAACTCGAGATCCTCGGCCATGTAGGCGCGCCGGATCGCTTCGCGAAGACCCGCGTCGGACGCTTGGGCCGTGTGGACGGTGCGGCCGAGGTTGAGGACCACGACCTGGTCCGCGGCGGCGAGCGCGAACTCCACCGCCTGCTCGACCAGCAGCACGGCCAGCCCGCCGTCGCGCAGGTCGCGGATCACGTCGAGCACCTGGGCGACGATCGCCGGCGCGAGGCCGGCCGACGGCTCGTCGAGCAGCAGGACGCGGGGATCGGCGACGAGCGCCTGCGCGATGGCCAGCATCTGCTGCTGGCCGCCGCTGAGCTGCGCGGCCGGCAGCCTGCGCCGTTCTGCCAGCAGCGGGAACCGCTCGTACATCAGCCCGATGAGCTCGCGTCCCCGCGCCCGGCTCGGGCAGGCGTGCGTGCCGAGGAGCAGGTTCTCCTCGACGGTGCGGGACCGGAAGACGCGCTTGCCCTCCTGCACATAGGCGACGCCGGCTCGGGCGCGGCGGTAGGCCGGCATCGGCGCGAGGTCGACGCCGTCGAGCGTCACCCGGCCCGACGTGATCCGGTTCAGACCGGCGACGGCCCGAAGCGTCGTCGTCTTGCCCGCGCCGTTGCGGCCCAGTAGCGCCGTCACGGTCCCGGCCTCGACGCTGAGCGTGGCGTCGGTGACGACGCGCAGATCGCCGTAGCCGCAGGCGAGGTTGCTCAGTTCCAGCATGGTCATCCCCGGCCCGCCTTCTCGCCGTCGGTCTGCCCGGCCGCCACCATCCGCGTGCCGGTGATCTCCCCGCCGTCGCCCAGGTACGTCCGTACGACGACGGGATCGGCCGCGATGTCGGCCGGGCTGCCGGCCGCGAGTACCCGCCCCTCGGCCAGCACGACCACGTGGTCCGCGACCGCCCGCACGAGGGTGAAGTTGTGCTCGACGAGGATCACCGTGATGCCGGCCGCGCGCATCTTGTCCAGAACCCGCACCAGGCCGTGGATGTCGTCCTCGTCGAGCCCGGACGCCACCTCGTCCAGCAGAACCAGGGCGCTACCGCCGGCGATCGCGCGCCCCAGTTCCAGCATCCGACGGGTGCCGAGGGCCAGGTCGGCGGCCGGTGTGTCGGCGTGCCGGTCCAGGCCGAGCGCCCGCATGATCTCGAGGCTGGTCCGGCGTTCCTCGACGAGGGCCTTCCAGTGCCGGGGCAGGCGCAGGGCGGTGGCGAGCAGCGACACGCGGTGGCTGCTGAGCCGCCCGGTGACGATGGTGTCGCGGACGCTCAGCCCCTGCGGGATCAACGGCGTCTGGAAGGTGCGCCCGACACCGCGCCGGGCGACCCGGTGCGCGGGCAGGCCCGAGATGACCCGGTCCCCCAGCGTCACCGTCCCGGCGTCGAGGGTGTAGAAGCCGGAGATCAGGTTCATGATCGTGGTCTTGCCCGACCCGTTGGGCCCGACGAGCGCCGTGATGCGGCCCGGCCGTGCCTCGAACGACACGTCGTCGACGGCGATGTTTCCGCCGAACCTCTTACGCACGCCCTGCACCAGCAGCGGCTGGCCTTCGACGACGGGGAGGTCCACGTCCTGCTCGCCGATCGCGTCCGGAGCATCCGGTGCCGGAGCTCTGCGGTGCGGCCGAACCCTTCGCCGGAACCGGTTGAAGAGGCCGGCCAGGCCGTTGCTGAGCAGCAGGCCGCCGACGACGAGGAAGAGGCCATAGGCGACGAGGGCGTACTTGTCGAACACGGTGACCCGCAACGGCCCGATCTGCATGACCGCCGCGCCGACGAGCGCCCCGTACACGCTGGTCGGCCCCCCGAGAATGCCGGCCGCCAGGATGACGATCGACAGCTCGAGCCCGAACGCCAACGGCGACAGGAACGCGTCGACGTAGGCCGCGAAGCATCCGGCGATCCCGGCAGGGACGGCGCCGATCGCATATGCTATGATCTTGGTGCTTTGTGGGGATGTGCCGACGGCGGAGGCGAGGATCGGGCTCTGCTTGAGCACGAGCAGTGCGGCGCCGTGCCGGGACACCGCGATGTTGCGGAAGACGACGAACCACAGCGTCGTCACCGCCACGATGACGACGTAGAACGCATCGCCGTCGAGGTCGACACCGAAGACCGCCGGCATCGGGATGCCGATCATCCCCTCGTAGCCACCGAGATGGTCGCCGAAGGCGTTGACGATCGACGGGATGAGCAGGACGACGAAGAACGACGTGATGGCCAGCGTCCAGCCGCCGAGGCGCAGGCCGGGCAGGCCGGTGACGACGCCGACGAACACGGCGACGAGGATCGCGGCCACCATCGTGACGAGCAGGTCGTTGACGACGGTGGTCGCCAGGTAGCCGGTCGCGTACGCGCCGGCCGCGTAGATAGGTACCTGGGCCAGCGCGAGTTCGCCGGCGTAGCCCAACGTGAGGTTCAGCCCGCTCACCACGAGAGCGAGGATCGCCACGAGCGTCACGAGCCGGAGCGTCGCGCCGCTCGCACCGAGCCATGGCAGGGCGACGACCAGCCCGACCACGACGAACCATGCACCGGCCAACGGTCGCAGTGCGATGCCCTGCGTCGTCATACCGCCCTCACCTTCCGACCGCCGAAGAGACCCTGCGGCAATGCCAGCAGCACGATTGCGAACACCACGAAGACCACGACGTCGCGGTAGAGCGGCCCGATGTAGCGGGCGCCGAACGCCTCGATGAGCCCGATGCCGAACCCGGCGATCAGGACACCGCGGTGGCTGCCCACACCGCCGAGCACCAGCACGACGAAGCCCTTGACGGCCAGCAGGAGCGCGAGCGAGGTCGCGGCGAAGGTCTTCGACACCAGCAGCGGTCCGAGAAGCCCTCCGGCTGCCGACGCCACCGCGAAGCCCCACAGCGACAGCCCGCCGACGTTGATGCCGCGCAGCTGCGCCGCCTCACGGTCGTCGGTCTGCGCCAGCGCCGCGAGGCCGACACTGGTGCGGTGGGTGACCAGATGCAGCACGACCGCCAGGACGACCGCGACGCCAATGATGATCAGATCGAGCGGTTGGGCCCGGCCGCCGAGCAGCACGATCGTCTGATCGGGGCCGAAGAACGGCACCCGCAACGCGTCGGTGCCGTACGAGAAGGCGATCACTCCGGTGATGACCGTCGCGACACCGATCATCGTGACCAGTTCGGCGCTGCCACTTGAGTTGTGCAGCGGCCGGATGGCGAACCGTTCCTCGACCAGCCCGAGCCCGCCGGCCAGCAGGAACGCGATCAGGAACACCACCGGGGTCGGCAGGCCACCGACGCTGTGGGCCCAATAGGCCACGAACATCCCGACCACCATGAGGTTGGCGTGGGCGAAGTTGAGCACGCCGGAGGCCAGGTACGTCATGTTGTAGCCGAGGGCGACGAGGGCATAGATCGCGCCGGTCGTCAGCCCGGCGATGATCTCGGTCATGGTTGACCTCCTGATGGTGCGGCGGAGCCGACGCTGCCTGTGCGGTTGGGGAGCTGGCCGGTGACGACGCCGGCCAGGTAGCCGCCGTCGGCCCAGATCACCTGCCCGGTGACGTAGCCGGCGTCGTCGCTGTTGAGGAAGGCGAGCACGGCGGCTTGCTCGTCCGGTTCGGCCAGGCGGCCCAACGGTTTCGGAATCGCGTCGAGGAACGCCTCGCCCCGAGCGGCGCGCGACGCGTCCAGGATCGGCGTCGCCGTCAGCCCCGGCGCGACGCAGTTCATCCGGATGCCGCGCCCGGCCAGCGGCACGGCGCGCGTCATCGTCCACCACACGATCGCGTCCTTCGACACGGCGTACCCGGTGCCGATCTCCGCCGCGTGGTCGCGGCACCAGCGCGTCGCCTCGGCCCGGTCTGTCGCCGCGAGCAGCCCGGCGACGAGCTCCCTACGAGCGAGGTAGTGCGAGGCCGCGATCGAGGCGGTGTTGACCACCGCCGCACCCGCCGGCATGCGCGCCAGCAGTGACTCGGTCAGCTCACGGGTGCCGACGAAGTTGACCCCGACGATCTCGGCCGGGTCGACCGGCCCGGACATGCCGGCGACGTTGAACAACGCGTGGACCGGATCCCCGATGGCCTCGACCGCGGCGCCGATCGATCCGGAGTCGGCGAGGTCGACGGGGACGAACCGGGCGAGCGGGGCCGTAGCGGCCTGACGGTCCAGGCCGATCACCTCGGCGCCGTGCTGGTGCAGCCGGTGCACGAGGCGCTCACCGATGCCGGACGCACAGCCGGTGACCACGACCCGCCGCCCGGCGTACCCGGGGCTCATCGCGCGCCCCCGTCGGCCGCACGGGCGTCGGCGATGTCGTTGGCCGCGATGTACGCGAACGTCATGGCCGGACCGAGTGTCGCGCCGGCACCGGCGTAGCTGCGGCCCATGATCGTCGCGGCGGCGTTGCCCGTCGCGTAGAGGCCGGGAACGACCGTCCCACCGGCGCGCAGCGCCCGGGCCCGCTCGTCGGTCACCACGCCGCCGTTGGTACCCAGGTCGGACAGGATCAGGGCGAAGGCGTAGTACGGACCGGCGCCCAGAGGCCGGAGGTTGGGCACGGGTAGGGTGACGTCGCTGTAGTAGCGGTCGTAGACGCTCTCCCCACGGTGGAAGTCGTCGTCGCGCCCAGCCGCGGCGAGCGTGTTGAAGCGTGCGGCCGTACGGCGCAGCCGGTCGGCGGGGACGTCCATCCGCTCGGCGAGCTCGTCGAGGGTCCGTCCGGTGACGACCGATCCGGACGTGAGCCACGAGCGCGGCAGCCGGCGCCCGGTCGGCACCGGGGCGAAGGGGATCCGGGGCAGCGGCAGGTGCCCGAAGACGATGTAACGCCGCCAGCACCAGTCGTCCATGACGAGCCACGAGGGGATGTGCCGGACACCGGTGGCCTGTCCGGCGATCATCGCGTGGCCGAAGTCCTCGTAGGGGGCCGCCTCGTTGATGTAGCGTTCGCCGTCGCCGTTGACGATGAACTGGGCCGGCATCATCCGCTCGTTGAGGCTGAACTGCACCCGCCCGTCGCCCCAGGCGACCGCCGGGTACCACCAGGCGTTGTCCATGAGGGCCGTGTCGGCGCCGACCGCCTGCGCGGCGACGATGCCGTCACCGGTGTTGGACAGGGCGCCCAGGCTCAGCGAGTGGTCGGCGAACGGCTGGTGTTCCCGGCGCAGGCGGGGATCGTGGTCGAACCCGCCGGAGGCGAGGATCACGCCGCCGAGCGCCCGGATACGCCGGGTCGCGCCGTCGTGGTCGACCTCGGCGCCGACGACTCGGCCGGTCTCGTCGGTGAGCAACGACGTCATCGGCGATTCCAGCCACAGGTCGAGCCCGCGCTCGCGGAAGGCGAGTGCCAGCCGGGCCATGAGCGCCTGGCCCATGGTCACGACCCGCTCACCGAGCAGCCGGGCGCGGACCATGCGCCACAGGAGGCGGGCGAAGACCAGCTTGCCCTTCCAGGTCTGGCGCAGCCGGTAGAAGTCGACGAGCTCGTTGGGACCGATCCAGAATCCATTCGGCGCGACCGCATGCGGCGGGAGCAGCAGCGCCGCGTCGGGGCCGAGCGTGCGCAGGTCGACCGGCGGGATGTTGATGACGCTGCCCTGGATGGAGCCGCCAGGCGCCTCGGGATAGTAGTCGGGATATCCGGGCTTCCACACGAACCGCATGTGTTCGCTGGCGCCCTCCAGAAAGGCGAGCATGCCGGCGGCGTGGTCGAGGTAGGCCCGCAGCCTGGCCTCGCTCACCGCGCCTTGTGTGATCTTCTGCAGGTACGTCAGCGAAGCGTCGTGGTCCAGGTGCACGCCGGCCCGGGTCTGCGCCGGCGCGCCGGGCACCCACAGCCCTCCGCCGGACAGAGCGCTGGAACCGCCGAAGCGATCGGCCTTCTCGACCAGCAGTGTCGTCAGGCCCCGGGCACTGGCCGTGAGGGCCGCGGTGAATCCGCCGGCCCCCGAGCCGACGACCAGCACATCGACGGTGTGGTCGTAGCCGTGCTGCTCAGCCATGGTCGCCCACCTCCACCGGGGCCCGGCCAGACTCGCTCGCCGCGAGGGCCCGAGCGAGCCTGCGGGACATGTCCGACGCCTGCTGCGCGATCGACACGGCGGCCACGCAGCGGTCGGGACGCAGGAAGACGACCGACTCGGTGTGCGCGTCGAACCATGACTTCAGCGGGCCGAGGTCGCCGACGACGACGACCTCGGGCGGGAAGGCGGTTCGCCCTATCTGTTCCTTCGGCACGATGGCGACGAGCCGCGCACCGAGCCGGCGCCACATGTCGAGCGCGTCCTTGTCGAGGATCGCCGTCGGGTCGTTGTTCCAGCACAACACCACGAACCAGTTTCCGATGGCGTCGTCGAGCAGCGCGGTGCCGCCGGCCGTCTGCACGTGCGGCTGGATGAAGAGCCGGCCGACGGGCGACTGCGGTCCGCTTGCCGGGACGATCGCCCCGCTCTCGTAACGTGGCATCGGCTTGAATCGCATCTCGACGATGTAGCGCTTCAACGACGGCAGCAGTGACGCGGCGCCGGCGACCCGGTCGCGCAGCCAGGCGAGCGGGCGGTTGCGGATCGAGATGATGCGCCCCACCGTGGTGGACAGGTCGATCATCGCCTTGGCGTGCCCGCGCCGCTCCGCGTCGTACGTGTCCAGCAGGTCCTCACCGCACAGCCCGGACACCACCGCGGCGAGCTTCCAGCCCAGGTTGGTCGCGTCGCGGATGCCGCTGTTGTACCCCTGGCCCTGCCAGACCGGCATGAGGTGCGCGGCGTCGCCGGCCAGCAGGACACGACCCTTGCGGAACGTCCCTGCGATCCGAGAGTGGTGGGTGTAGACGCGGTGCCGGATGATGCTGGCCTCGGCCGGCCGCGGCACGAACGGGGCGAGCAGCCCGTGCAGGAACTCCGGGCTCTCGACCTGCTCGTCGGGCTCGTCCGGCATCACCATGAACTCGAAACGCCGAATGCCGTGCGCGATCGAGATGGACGCGAACGGCCGCGCGGGATCGGCGCCGACGTAGCTGTTGGGCGCTCCCAGGGGGTCGTTCTCGATGTCGACGACGACCCAGCGCGTCGGCGAGGTCGTGCCGTCGAACGTCGTGCCGAGCAACTGCCGGGTGGTACTGCGGCCGCCGTCGCAGCCCACGACGTACCGCGCGGTCACATCCTGGACCGCGCCCCCGTGTTCCTTGAGGCGCACGGTGACCGCCTCGCGGCCGGCCTCGAACGTCTCCATCCGTACCTGCCAGGCGGTCTCGACCGACGCGTGCCGCCCGAGGCCGGCCAGCAGCTCGGCGTCGACGAGCGGCTGGACGAACCCGTTGCGCTTGGGCCAGCCGAAGTCATTGCCGCCCGGCGCGATCTCGGCGAGCAGCCGGCCCTTGCCGTTGACGAAGCGGAGGATCTGGTTGGGAACGGTGTGGAGCTGGACCTGCGCGACGAGCCCGATGGACTGGAAGGTCCGCAGGGACTCGTCGTCGATGCCGACGCCCCGCGGGTAGTCGATCAGCGCCGCCCGCTCGTCGACGACGAGCACCTTGATGCCGCGCGCGCCGAGGATGTTCGCCAGGGTCAGCCCGACCGGTCCGGCGCCGACGATGACCACGTCAACGCGGGTACCGGCGACGTCGGACGCCTCCGGCGTATCGCTCGGATCCAGTTGCACGGGGGGGATCTCAAGGTCGGACATCTTCACCTCGTGTATCTATCGCACAGGCTGTTGCGATAGTCGAACATTAATCAGCGATTACGGCACCGTCAACAGCACGACCAGCGATGGACCGAATCGTCATACGCCCGCAACAAAGCCCAGGCCACCCCGCTGACGCCGACACGAACGCGGCCCCGTCGGGCGCCTCGCGAGGCGGGCGACGGGGCCGTCGACGACGATCCGGGTCGGGCCGGAGCCACGCGCTCAGCGCGGCAGTGCAGTCGTGGCGGCGAACCCGGCGAACCATTCCGGGATGGGCCGGTAGTAGCTGGACCGGACCTCGTACGGTCCCTGGGCGTGCAGGGCGGCGTAGGCGGCGATCCAGGTCCGGACCTCGTGCGCCGAATGGCCGCCCTGCTCGACGAACCAGTCGTTGGAGCGCTCGTCGATGGCGCCGAAGTCGGCCGCCGCAAGCCGGTCCAGCACCAGCGCGTCCCACTCCGGATTGAGCGGCCGGTAGTTCCCCTCACCCCGCGCGAAGACGGCGGCCGCCGCGACGGTGCGGCCCTCCCGGGCGGCCCTCTGCTCTGGCGTGGGGTTGCGGCCGTGCGTGAGCCGCTCGGCCACGTCGGGTGTCGCCTCCGACAGCCGGGGCACCGGCGGGTCATGCGACAGGCCGCCCGACCCGACGACGAGGACGCGGCGATCCAGACCGCCGATCGCCTCCCCCACCGCCGCGCCGAGCCGGCGGGCCCGAACCGCCGGTCCCAGCGGCTCGGCGACACAGTTGATGAAGATCGGCACGACGGGCACGGCGGTCAGCGACGGGAAGAGGAACATCAACGGCTGGACCAGCCCGTGGTCGACCTGCATGTCCTCCGAGAGTGCGAGGTCGACGCCGGCGCCGAGCACCGTCTTGGCGATGACGTAGGCCGCGTCGCGGTCGACGTCCAACGGACCCGACGGCAGCCCGTAGTCGCCCACCGAGGTCGCTGCCGCCCCAATGCAGAACGATGGCATCACGTCGTAGAGGAAGCCGTTGTAGTGGTCCGGGGCGAACACCACGACGAGGTCGGGGGCGAACTCCTCGACGAATGCCCGCGCGCGGGCGAGTGCGCCGTCCACCTCGGCCCGGACCGCCGGATCCGGGTCATGGAGGCCCATGAGCGGTGAGTGCGATGTCGTACACAACGCGACTGGCATGGCGGACGCTCCTCCCGGCCACGGAAACCCTCGGCCTGGTATCGTTATTTACATAGTCACGTTCGTTATATGTGCGGAGCCTACGCACGCACGCCGGGCCCGGTCAACGGCCAACGCCCGGGGCGCGGCGACCCCCCAGCGACCCGTGCATTAATGAAGTAGGTTTCTGGGCTGCCGCACCGGCCTCCGGCGGCCCGGCTCAAGCGAGGGGAATCGGCATGGCGGAACTGACGACAGGACGATCACAGGTGGGCAGCCAGACGCTCGCCCGCGGACTTCGTGCGCTGCTCCTGGTGGTCGACGCGCCGAACGGCATGACCAGCCAGCAACTCGCCGCCGAGCTGGACGTGCACCGCTCGATCGCCTACCGGCTGCTGCAGACCCTGGCCGAGTTCGGCTTCGTGAGCCAGAGCGCCGACGGCTCCTACAGAGCCGGGTCGCGCCTGGCCACCCTGGCCGACGCGTACCTTCCGACGCTGCGCGAGCTTGCGATCCCAGCGATGCGCGAGGTCGCCGACCGGCTCGGCTGCACCGTGTCGCTGTTCGTCGCCGAGGGCGCGGAGGCGGTGTCGATCGAGCTGGTCGAGCCGACGACGGCGTCGCATCACATCGCGTTCAAGGCCGGGATGCGCACACCCATCAACCGCGGCGCGGCGGGATACGCGCTGCTGGCCGCCGGGCCCGAGGCCGCCGAGGAGCCGGCCGAGGTGACCCAGGCCCGGGAACGCGGCTACGCGACCAGCTCCGGCGAGATCGAGTTCGGCGCCTACGGCGTGGCCGCACCGATCCCGAACTCCCACCCCCGCGCCTGCCTCAACCTCATCACCCACCGTGAGGACCAGGCGAGGGCGGCGGAGGCGTTCGTCCTCAAGGCCGCCCAGCAGGTCGGCGCGGCGCTCACCGAGTAGGCGTCAGCCGCACCCGATACCGGTCAGAAGGCCGCGTGGTCCGGCGACGCCAGCGGCCACGTGTTCGTGAGGCCGCCGTCGACGACGAGGTCGTGGCCGGTCACGTGGCCGGCCAGGCGGGACGAGAGGAACAGCACGGCGCACGCGATGTCGCTCGGCAGCGCGATGCGGCGCAGCGGCGTCCGTTCGCCGTTGGCGCGGATCGCCTCGGCGAACCTCGGGTCGGCCGCCAGGCGCGGGGTGAGGGTCGCCCCGGGCGAGACCGCGTTCACCCGGATCCCCTCCGGCCCGAGCTCGACCGCGGCGGTGCGCACCATCGACAGGAGTGCGGCCTTGGCCATGCCGTAGAGGCCGTGCCCGGGAGCGCTGGTGAAGGCGGACACGGACGCGATGAACGTGAGCGTGCCCCCGCCGGCCCGGCGCAGATGTGGTACCGCGGTCCGCAGGACCCGCACGGCCTGCGCCGCGACCACATCGCTCTGCCAGCCCCAGTCGTCGTCGGCGGTGTCGGACAACGGCTTCCACCGCACGAGTCCCACCACGTCGGTCACGCCGTCGATGCGGCCCAGCCGGCGCTCGGCGTCGGACAGAACACGCGCGAAGCCGTCAGGCTCGGTGATGTCGCAGACCGCGGCGACGCCGCCGGTCTCGGCGGCGACCGCGACGGCCTGGGCCTCGTCGACGTCGACGCAGACGACGCGGGCACCCGCGGCCGCGAGCGCCCGAGCGGTCTCGCGCCCGATGCCCGGCCCGACGCCGACGACGACGTGCACCAGGCCGTCCAGCCGGAGGAGGTCCGGGTAGTCGCCGGCGCCCGGTGCCGGCGTCACCGGTCCCCCATGTCCTCGGCGAGGAAGTCCAGCAGCAGGTTGTTGACCACGGTCGGCCGCTCGATCTGCGGGCAGTGCCCCGCGCGGTCGACGACGTAGCTGCGGCCGCCGGGCACCAGGTCGGCCAGTTGCTTCGCCCAGCCGGCCGGCTTCAGCTTGTCGGCACCGCCCTCGACGAAAAGGGACGGTACGGCGATGCGGGCGTAGTCGGGCTCGGCGTGGCCGGGACCGCCGGCCGGGGCGTGCGGGCGCCGGAACCGGGCGGCGGCGATCGCCTCCCAGGCGCCGGGAGCCGTACTCGACGCGAACCGCCGCCGGACGTACTCGTCGTCGGCGGGGTACGACGGGTCGTGGAACAGCGCGGCGACGATGCGGCGCATCGCCGGCGGGCTGGCGTCGTAGTCGTACAGGGCGTCGACGTGCTCGTTGCGGAGGATCTCGCCGCCGCCGCAGATCGCCACGAGGCGTCTGACCGGCAGCATCGGGGCCGCGGAGGTGGCGTCGACGAGCAGGTTCACCGCGCCCATCGAGTTGCCGACGAAGGCTGCCGACTCGATGCCGAGCGTCGCGCAGAACCGGGCCACGTGCCGGATCCGCAGGCGCCGGCCCTCGACGAAGTCGATCACCTTGGCGGTGCGGCCGTAGCCGAGCTGGTCGGGTGCCACGACCCGGTAGCGAGTGGCCAGCGCGGGGATGGTGTGCTCCCAGGCGACGTCGGCGTCGGCACCGAACTCGCCGCCGTGCAAGAGCACCACGGGTTCGCCGGCGCCCGCCTCCAGGTATCCGGTGGTGAGGCCGTCCACCACGATCGACCGACGGTGCACCGTCTGCTGCGCGGTCATGCCGTCGGCGCCTTCGAACCGGTGACGGCGTGGTGCGCGGCCCGGTACCCCCAGGTGACGGCCGGCCCGATGGTGCCGCCGGCGCCGCCGTAGGCCATGCCGGTGGTCCCGGCCATGGCGTTGCCGGCGGCGTAGAGCCCGCCGATCGGCTGCCCGTCGAGGTCGACGACCTGGCCGTTGTCGTCGGTGCGAGGACCGCCCTTGGTGCCCATGCAGCCGATGTCCACACGCACGGCGTAGAACGGCGGCGCGTCGATCGGGCCGAGGGTGCGTTCGGCGGTCGACGCGAGGGTGGTGTCGCCCCAGTGCCCGTCGTAGACGCTCTCCCCGCGCCCGAAGTCGGGATCGCGCCGGCCCTCCACGTGCCGATTCCACGTCTGCACGGTCGCGCTGAGCGCGGCGCTGCCGATGCCGAGCCGGTCGGCCAGGGCGGAGATGCTCGGGGACTCGTGGAACCAGACCGGCACCGGATCGCCGGCGGCGACGCCGAGGAACCCATAGCGGGTGAGGTGCTCGTGGTCGAACACGATCCAGGCCGGCAGGTTCGGGTACTCGAAGCGAGCGGGATCGAACTGGTGGAACGCGCCGCCGAGGCTGTGGTAGTCGCCGGCCTCGTTGGCGAAACGGCGCCCGTGCCGGTTGACCATGATGGAACGGGGCCGGGTCCGCTCCAGCCGGACGCTGCGGTTGCGCTGGTGACCGCCGAGGGTGTCGCCGGGGATCTGGACGATGGGCACCCACCACGCCTCGGTCATGTTGCCCAGGGCCGCACCGGCCCGCATCGCCATCCGCAGTCCGTCGCCCATGTTGTTCGGCGGCGAGGTCGGTCCGCGCATCGGGCCGCGCAGGAAGGTCCCGACGAGCGTGGGGTCCCACTCGAAGCCGCCCGTGGCGATGACGACCCCGCGGCGGGCCCGCACCACCCGGCGCCCGCCCGGCCCTTCGATCACCACGCCCGTGACGGCGTTGTCCGCCAGCACCAGCTCGACCGCCCGCATCGACGTCTGCGGCTCGACGCCGAGGTCGAGCAGCCCGCGCAGCAGGCTGCCGACCAGCGCGGCACCGGCGACGCGGACGCCGGCGTCGTCGTCCAGGGCGACGCCGTGGTCGTTCCAGATCCGCGCCCTCGTCTCGGCGTCGAAGCCGACGTTGCTGTAGTCGTTGGGGAACGCGGTCACTCGACCGGCCCAGTCGCCGAGACGGGCGTAATCGAACGGCGCCGGGCTCAGGGACCGGCCGCCCGCCGCTTTGCCGCCGGGCAGCTCGGGCTTGTAATCGGGGAAGCCCTCCGTGACCGAGAGCCGCAGCGGGGTGTGCGCCTCGAGGAACTCCACGGCGAGCGGTGCCGAGCGCACGAACACCTCCGCGAGATGCTCGTCGATCGTGCCGTTCGACAGTGCCCGCAGGTAGGTCATCGCGTCCTCAGCGGGCAGTGCGACCGGCGCGTCCGGGCGCTCGTGGGCGGGGACCCAGACGATCCCGCCGGAGACGGCCGTCGTGCCGCCCACGGCCGGAGTCTTCTCGAACACGCCGACCGACGCGCCCAGTACCGCCGCCGTGATCGCGGCCGCCAGGCCGCTCGCGCCGGTGCCCAGCACAACGATGTCGTAGGTGTCGTTCGTGCGTTCAGTCAAGGCAGTCCTCCATGCCGCGCTATCGCGGATTCGGTCGTCGCGATCGGTTGTCTCGCAACGGCACCGTCGTGCAATTATAGTAACGAGCTGCGCGATATATACACACCCTCTTCTCAGGTGCGTGTGTTGTCAACCGTCATCTCGTTCCGGAGAACGTCATGCCTCAACCTGGGCCCTCGTCCGACGAGCCCGCCACCGCCCACTCGAACCCGTTCCGCCGGCCCGGTGACCCGGCGCGATGCCGGCGTCGAGGTCCCCGCAGAGGTCCGAAACACTCGGCCGCGGGCTCAACGCACCGCACCTGATCAGCGCGTCACCGTCCGGCCTTCGCGTGGGCGGCCTCGCCCGAGACCTGGACGTACGTCGCACGGTCGCGTCACGGCTACTCGCGAACTTCGCCCGGTTTCACCTCGTCGCCCGACACGACGACAGCCACTTCTGACCTCGGCAAGCTCGGCGACTGGGCGCACGGGATCAGGTACAGCAAGACGATCCCCGAGATGAACCCCGAGCCGATCCACACGGTGGACATCGTGCTCATCAGAGTCAAGAACACCGTCACGCTCCTGGTGAGCGACGGCTTCTTCGCGACGTTCGACCCCGACCTGAGCAGGCAGGCGGCGGAGGCGGCCGTGCCGAAACTTCAAGACGCCCAGGAAACAGCCTGATCGGGGCTGTTTCGCAGCCGATCCGCCGGAAGCCTCGCCGGGCCGGGCGACACCATGGGAGGACGCACGCCGGACGCACGCCGCCCCCCGATCGAGGGGGCCGCTCCGTCGATGAAGCGCGCTGCAACTGAGAACCTAGGGATCGACAAGTGGAAGCCCATAGCTTCTCCCCATGAGAAAGCGATCTTTTATCCTCTTCGTCCCGGCCGCGGTCGCCGTACTCGCCGCTCCCGCCGCGGCCTCGGCCGCAGCAGGGCTTCCGGCGGCAGGGGTCTCCTCAAGCTCGGCGGCATCCACGACCTTCTCCTTCCGTGGCATGAACCTGAAGCTCCCCGCAGGCTGGAAGGCGCACCGCGACGGGGACAGCGTCGTGGTGACTACCGGTAAGTGCAAGAGGCCGGAACCGTTCGCTGCGAACTGCCAGTCGTTCTGGGTGTTCGGTTCGACGGAGTACACCAACCTTCCGGTCGGGGGTGGTTCCCTGACCTACACGGGCAAGTACCAGTTCCACCCCTTCAGCGGCGTGATCCCCTGCCCGTTCAACGCCAAGACCAGCTGGTTCCCAGGCGAGAAGGCCACCTCGACAGGTCTGCGCCAGGTCGGACCCGGCCACAAGGCGATGTACAACGCCTGGCCCAACCAGTGCGTGACGAACAACGGCGGACGCCGGACGGCGAGCTTCACTCAGCGGGAGTGGTTCCTGCCCAAGTCGCGGATCCTGGTGGTGGACGTCTGGAACACCCCGGGGCTGTCGGACGTACTCAAGCGCGCCACCTGGAGCTGACTGTGACGTAGGCGTCACACCCGATGTGCGGGGCTGTTCGGTAGGTGACCGGCCTGTCGTGACGGCCCGGCAGTCGAATGTTCCCGGGCGGTCCCGAGGTCGGTGACGGCGTCGAGTCCGTGGTACCGGTGCGCCGGCGGCGGCATCGACCAGATGACGTCCTCGGTGAGCAGCGTGACCAGGGCCTCGGCGTCGCCGCGTTCCCGCGCGGTGGAGCACCCCGTGACGATCTCTCGCGGGCGACCCGGAGCGGGCGCTCAGCCCCGCCGCTCAGGGCGGCAATCCGAATGCCAGCCATGGGCGGCGGCCTCCAAACGGAGAAGATGCTCGGCCTGAGCGTGCTCCCCCACATCCACCCAACTCCCGCCGTCATCCGCCGTACGCGAGGAGAACCGATGCCCCGGCTCACACCGGCCGGCGATCTCCTCGGCCTCGGCGATACGAGCACGCAGGAACGCGATCAGGTCATCCATCAGGACTCGACCGTCATCACTCGATAAGACCTGCGTGACCAGCCGGATCTGCCGGGTGCGCACCGCGAGGTACCCGAAGACTGCCCAAAGAGGTCCGTTATACGTATTCCTGCCGATGTGCGGGCGGGGCGGAGATCTCTACCGTCGGGGACGCCGACGACACCTTGAGGTGAGCCATGCGCGTGCCGAGCGTGTTCCTGCCTGTGTTCCTGTCCGCTGTCCTGATGACATCCGCCCTCACCGTCACCTCCGCCGCCGCCGAGGCCGAGAGCAAATCCCCACCCTCCGCCGTCGACGTCCTCTACGAGCGGGCCAACTTCGGCCCCGGCACCCGCGAGGGCGTCAAGGGTGGACACACCCTGTCCTTCGCCGCCCCCGCGGGCACGATCTCCTACACCGACGCGCTGGGCACGAAGAACTGGGAGTACGCCCGGTGGACCGGCCCCGAGCGGCCGATCGGATTCGCGGCCACCGAGCTGGTGGCCTCCTGGAACGCCGACACGCCGGCCGGAAGCTGGCTGCAGGTCGAGATGCGCGGCCACAACGCTGCCGGGCAGACGAAGTGGTACGTGCTCGGCCGCTGGGCGTACGGCGACGAGGACATCCGCCGCACGTCGCTGTCGGGGCAGCGCGACGCCGACGGCACGGTCTCGGTCGACACGTTCGTGGCCGCGACGGGCAAGGCGATCACCTCGTACCAGTTGCGCGCCACGCTGTACCGTACGCCGGGCTCGTCCGTGACGCCGGTCGTGCGCGCGCTCGGCGCGATGGCCTCCGCCGTGCCCGACCGGCCGACCGTCCCGGTCAGCCCCGGCGGCGTCGCCTGGGGCGTCGAGTTGCCCGTGCCGCGCCGCTCGCAGAACGTCCACGAGGGCCACTACCCCGAGTGGGACGGCGGGGGTGAGGCGTGGTGCAGCCCGACCTCGACCACCATGGTCCTCGGCTACTGGGACAAGTGGCCCAGCGAGCAGGACACCTCCTGGGTGAACCTCCCCGATCCCAACCCCGAGGTCGACTACGCCGCCCGGTACACCTACGACTACGCCTACCAGGGAGCGGGCAACTGGCCGTTCAACACGGCCTACGCGGGACGGTACGGGCTGGAAGGGTTCGTCACCCGGCTCCGATCGCTGACCGAGCTGGAGCGGCTGATCCGCGCCGGCATCCCGGTCGTCACCTCCCAGTCGTTCAAGGCGGAGGAACTGCCCGGCGCCGGGTACAGCACCAACGGCCACCTCATGGTCATCGTCGGCTTCACCGCCACCGGCGACGTGATCGCCAACGACCCCGCCTCGCCGGACAACGACGCGGTGCGCCGGGTCTACCCGCGGGCGAACTTCGAGAACGTCTGGCTGCGCAGCACCGGCAGCGGCGGAATCGTGTACGTCATCCACCCGAAGAACCGCCCACTGCCTCCCACCACGCCGGGGCTGCCGGCCAACTGGTAACGGCCGGCGGCAACGCGCGTGTCGATCAGATGGCGTCCCGGCGCTGCTGTTCGGGGTAGCACCCACAGCGGCGCCGGGTCGACCCCGGCAGGTACAGTCCGGCGAACCCCAGTCGAGCAGCGCCACCTGGCCGGACTCGCCGGAGTCGGTCGGCCGCCCGAGACACACTTCGTGCTGGACGACTTCCTGGGCCACGCCACCTATCCGCCCCTGTTCGAACACGCGACCCGCAACCCTGTGGACTTACGTTGGCAGGTGCGCGGAACCGGACAGCGGGCATTCCGTCGCCCGGCTGTCCGGCTCTCAGTGGCCGCTCGGACCGGGGCCGCGCCGATACACGCGTAGTTCGATCACCGACGGGACATGCCATTCGAGGGACCACATGACCGGCCGCCCCTGCTGGTCGACGTCGACCTGCTCAAGGTGCTGCAGCGGAGTGCCCACCGTGACATGGAGCAACTGGGCCAGCTCGCGGTCGGCCACCACGGGCATCAGGATCGCCTCTCCGTGCTCGACCGGATGGCGGCGTTCGGCCAGCAGACGGTACAGCGAATCGCGGAAGGAGTCCCGGTCCGCCTCGGCGTCCACGATGTCAGCCGGGATGTAGTCCTCGGAGTAGATGGCCGGCCGCTGATCGGCCGTGCGTACCCTGCGGATCTCCACCACATCGGCGTCGACCTCGATCCGCAGCGCCTTCGCCGTCTCGTGGTCGGCGGGGACCACGCGGGCACTGAGGACCTGCTTACTGGCCCGCCGGCCGCTGCTCTCCAGATATTCGGTGTAGCTGAAGTTCGTGTCCAGCGAGTTGCGAAGCGCCGGGCGGTGGGTCACGTACGTGCCAGAGCCATGCCGACGGACCACCATGCCGTCCTCGATCAGCCCGCGCACGGCTTCACGCAGGGTGATTCTGCTGACCTCGAAACGCTCCCGGAGCTGCTCCTCGTTCGGGAGCTTCGAGCCGAGCGGGAACTCGCCCGACATGATCGCCCTGCGCAGATCGGCCCGCACCACGTCGGCGAGCAACGGTCTGGTCCGCTTGTCTGGCGTCATGCCATGGCCCCCGACAGCTAAGATGACTTACCTCACGAGAGACATATCATGTCACACGTCAGCGGACTACGGCACGTCGGCCGTCAGGCCAGCCAGTCATCGAGCGCCGAGCGACGAACTCATCGTCGGTCAACTCCGGGTAGGCGGCACAGACCCGTACGACCTGACCGCCGCGGTGGTCGCCGTGACCGAGGTACCGGTGATCGTCGCAGGGTCGATCATCAGCGCCGCGCAGATCGCGCTCATGGCCCGGGCGGGCGCGTGGGGCTTCACCATCGGCGGAGCCGTCTTCGAAGGTCGGCTGCCTGGTGGGCGACGTGTCGCGGACCAGGTCCGTGCCGTCCTCGACCTGTCCGCCCAGGTGGATGCGTCGCGACTTGACGCCGCGACACCGCCATCTCATGCTGCAGCGAATGATCTCGACGTTCTTGGACGCCTTACTTCGGCCGGGCACCACCAGCCGGCCGAGCGACCGGATCATGAGCACATGGAGGAATCGCCCTGCGACGACTTGTGAAGCGGTACACGGGTGCACACGGTCGCCCCTCACCCCCGCGACATGCATGGACGGATATTCGGCGCCCACGGCGTCCCGCGGGTGGATCGGAACGTCCTGCTGGACACCGCCCACCTGCTCGCTTCCCCACCGATCAGGCGCGTGAGCTGGAGGCGCTGATCGGGGCGAACAGGAGCGTGCGGGCATGACGGCACCGAACTCCCCGGCGGCCGGCCCGCTCTCCGCCGCCCAGGCCATGCGCATCGGCGCATTGGCCATCGTCGTGGCCGCCCCCGACGCCCTCCGGCGTATTCGGGACTCCTTGCCACCCCGGCGAGACGACTGGCCCACGCTCGCGCGGCACACATTCCGCGACGTAGAGGAGTACCCGCCCGGCTTCAAGGGGGCGAGAAAGGAGATCGAGGATCTGCTCGGCCCGTGTGGCCCCGACATCCGGCAGGCGATCGGTGCCGCCGCCGGCGCCCGTGTCGGCAGCCGCTCCTATGAAGAGGTGGTGCTCGGCCTCGGACTGGCCGCCGCCGATTTGTATGTGGCCGGACGCGCCGCCGAACGTCTGGGGGCGATCCGCGACCTTTTCGCGGACCATGAGCACGCCCACCGGATCCGCGAGCTGTTCGAGCGGGCGATGAACGATCTGACCGTCGCGCGGACGGCGGTGGTCGGGGCCGTCCGGCTGCTGAACAGGATGCCGCGTACGCGGCTCTTCCCTCCGGAGGTCGAACGGTCCGCCAGGTCACTGTCCAAGCTGGCGGGCGGGCCGCTCCCGGCCTTCGACGGTTCGCCCGGCGAGCCGGCCGACCGGCGCCCGCGCCGACGCCCGGGGGAACTCTGGTGTGAGCAGGTCGAACAGGCGATCTGGACGCTGGACGTGGCTTTCTCCCTCCCGCAGGCCCCGGCCTGGCCTCCGCCACCGCCGTCGGCCGCCGAGGCCGCCGCGCTCGCGGAGATCCTCGCCCGCCCGGACGACACCGAGGCCCGGTCGCGTTGGGCGGAGCTCGCCGAGGCGCGTGGCGCCCCCCAGGCCGCCCTGGTCCGCACGCAGGTCGAGGCGCGCGAGTGGGCGCGGCGCTGGCCCGATCTCGACCGGCTCGAACCTCGGAGGAGCAGGTTCCTGATCGTGTGGCATCCGGAGTGGGCGGCGCCCGTCAGGCGGCTGGGCGCGCGAGATGTCGCCTTCCGCCGCGGCTTCGTCGAATGGGTGAGCATCGACGCCGGGACCTTCCTGCGCCGGGGGCCCGAGCTCTTCGCGGTGGCGCCGATCCTGTACGTCAAGCTCACCGGCGTGGCACCGCTGCTGCCCGACCTGCTCGCCTCCGGGCTGTTGTCCCGGCTGCTCGCGCTGGACCTGTCCGGTGAGGGGCTCGACGACGGTCACGTGGCGGCGATCGCCGGGGCTTCGGGACTCACCCGCCTCCGGTCGCTGGACCTGAGCTCGAACCCGATCAGTGCCGCCGGCCTGGCTCACCTGTACACCGCCGCCGCACTCCCGTCGCTCGTGTACTGCGATCTGGACGGCACCTCCTGCGGCCCGCTGTACTGGCTCGGCTGGACGGCGCAGGAGTATCCGACCGAGGAGTGGGTGGCGACCCCGCTTCTGGTGAGCCTCGAAGCGGACTTCGGGAAGCGGGCCTGGACGACGCCGTACCGGACGCCCCCGGATTTCGACACGCTGACGGTGCTCATCGACCCGAAGACCGGCAAGCCACCCACTCCGCCAGACTGACGCCCGCACCGCGCGCGAAGCCCACCGCGCTCGACCTCTCGCGGCGCGGTGACGCTACTCGCCGACCCACAGGTGGGCCTCGTCCGCGTCGCAGATGAGGACTCCGCCCTGTTTGTTCAGGGCGCGCTGCTCAGGCCCGAGCCAGTCCTCGTACGGGATTCCCCGCGCCAAGTAGAGGAACGAGAAGTACTCGTCGACCAGAAGACCGATCTCGTGAAACCACACGGCCTCGTAGATCGTCGGTGGCCACTCCGGTTCATTCTGATGGAGGCGAAACGGGAGCATTCCAATCTCGGTGCGCAGCTCGCGCGCGGTCTCGGCGAACCAGTCAGCGAACTCAGGCCCCGAGATCTCGGGATGCTCTCCATGCTTGATCTCGAAGAAGGTCAGCGCCGAGATCCCGATCGAGACCAGCTGATGCCCTTCGAACGACTCCGTATAGATGGTCGCCTCGAGCGAACGCCATCTCCCACGCAAGAACCGGCGCGCACCGCCGTCAGGGACCTGGTAGCCGACCGCGGCCGCGGCCTCCTCTGTCGTCCGTACGCCGTCCTCCACCGCGACGAAGAACATCAGATGTACCTCGTTCATGCCCATGCTCAGACCTCCGATCAGTACCTACACGTCCGATCAACGGGAATGTGGTCGCGACGCCGACCCGGGCGCGTTCATCTCATCGATCGGGCACTCGACGCCCCTGCCCGTCGTCTGGTGGCTCGACCTTGTGCCGCAACTCCAGGAACACGTCTTGATCGCCTGCGCCCGCGTCAGCCAAGGTCCTGCGGCCAAAGGGACCGAAGAAATCAAGAGGAAATCAATGGCCATTTGTTGCGTGGGCAGGCCCGTGGCGTCTGTGCTCCCGTTTCCGCGGCTGCCGTCTGACTCTGCGATCAGGTGAGTGATCGGTCGACCACTCTGACCATCGCCGCCACGTCGTCGCCCATCAGGCCGGCGACGCTCATGACGTGTACGCGTTCGATGGACTCCTCCGACGTCGCCGGCCATGCCCAGATCGCGATCCCGGCCTCCTGTGTGGCCTTCACCGCGGCCGGAGCGAGATCGGCGTGGTGGTGCTGGATGATCTCGGCGCCGATCCGGCGGGCCTGGGCGATCAGGGTCTCGGCCCGGCTCGGCCCGCGCTCGGGAAGCCGGTCGGGAGCCAGCCGCAGGCCGGGAGTGGCACGGGCCGCCTCCGCGAGCGCCTCGTGGTCGAAGGACGCGACGACGTCGCGGTCCAAGCGGCCTCGGCGGGCTAGTTCCTGGGCGACGGCGGAAGCGACGAACCGCTGTTCCCTCGGTGTCGCGCCCTTGGCCTCCAGGCACAGGGAGATGTCGGCTTCCTCGGCGAAGTCGAGCAGCTCGTCCAGGCAGGGCACGCGTTCGCCGGCGTAGTCCTGGCCGAACCAGCCGCCCGCGTCGAGCTCGCTCAGCTCTGCCCAGGTGAGGTCGGCGACCGGCCCGGCGCCTGTGGTGGTCCGGTCGAGTGTCTCGTCGTGCATGAGAAGGAGCACCCCGTCGCGGCTGCGCCGGACATCAGCCTCGATCATGTCGGCGCCCAGCTCGGCGGCTGCCCGGTAGGCCGCCATCGTCTGTTCGGGAGCGAGGAGGGAGTTTCCCCGGTGGGCGATGATCAGGGGTCGGTTCGGCATGACGGACCTCCGCGTCGGCTGCAGATTCCTTGACAGGGCAAGACTGTGCCCGTACCTCACATTTTAGCAAAGTCATCAGTCGTCATATCTCTTAGTTTCCAAGGACGGCTCGCCGGTCGCCTGCAGTCAGAAAAGTGGCCGTGGGCTCCCCTATTGGTCATTACTGCGACGCTCTTCGTTCTGGTATGCGGCGCCAACAATGGGTGCCCTCACGGCCAGACACCGGTCCGGCGCCGTTCTACGGTCGCGGTGGTCGCGGTGGCATCGGCGGCGGAGCGGACCACCGCGCCCGGGAATGCGCACCCCGCCCCGCGGATCTCACTCACCGTCACTCAGCGATCCGCGGGGCGTGGCGGGCGCGGCGCCGACCGCCCGCGAGAACGCCGGTCGCATGCGGCAGCTCTACCAGACCGCGCCGGCCGACCTGTTCCGCAACGAGATCTCCACGAGCGTCCTCAAGCGCCGCGAACTACTGTGCCGGTTGGACGTGATCGGCCTCCGGCTCCGCGCGTGCGCGGACGTGCTGTCCGACGCCCTTCAGAAGCGCGGCCACTGATCTCGCCGTGGAGCTTCATCTCCATCGGCAGCCGGACAGTCGATATCCGTTTAATTCCACCGCAGTAACGGTGTCGCGATATCAACCCATACCTGGCAAGTCGCATGTTTCCGCAGGAAAACCCGCCTAACCCACCCATGATCGAATACAAAGCCAGTCGGCAGACATATTACGTCTATTTACCCGGCGTCTCTGGGTCCGCCATGAGCCGGATTCCCGACTGTCGCGACCATCCGACGCTCTCATGATTGGCAGGCCGCGAATGCACTCCTCCCTGCTACGGACCCTCGTCACTTCAACCCTGATGGTGGGGCTCGCCGCGTGCGGCGGTGCCGACACCGGGAGCGGAGGCAGTGGTGCCGACCGCGACAGTGCCCCACCCGTGAAAGTCCTGCTGATCGGCTACCACGACGAGGACGGGATCGACGCCGTGACCGGCGCGAAAACGCCGGGGATCCAGCAGCTCCAGGCCGCGTTCGACAAGGCCAACCCCGATATCACGATGGAAATCATCAGCATTCCCTGGGGCGAGGGCGCCACGGGATACGCTCCCAAAACAGAGGCGATGATCAAGGCCAACGAGGCCTGCCTCTACGAGATGCCCGCCGGCCCGGCCATCGGTCCCCGAGCCGACTGTGACCTCGACGGCGACGTGGACCGCCGGTCGCGCGAGGCCATGCGCTCCGCGCCGATCATCACCTACGTCAACGCCAATCACCTGATCCTCGCGACGGACACCGAACTCGTCAGTGTGTCGGCCGCCGATCCACGAAACGTCTTCTGGCGCGTTCCCCTGCCCGACAGCCCGCGAATCACCCGCCCGTCCCCCACCGACCGCCAGATCGCCACCGCGTCGATCAGTTACCACCAGGGCCGTGTTCACGTCCGAGAACACGCCACCCTCTGGACGTTCGGATGACTCCCGGGCCCCCGTGAGCGCCTCCCGGGTCTCCGGCCCTCGGCCGGGCGCGTACAGCGGGCAGTCACCCGGGCGTTCTCCGACTCCGGAACACGCGGGTAAGGAGCGCGGGACCGCTACCCGGTTCGTGGAAGACCACGACGAGGTCACCCGGACTCACCTTGGCGTTGCGATGCCACATCCTCTGCGAGAGGGCCGCGGTCACCACCGTCGCGTCCAGCACCCTGACCTGGAAGCGCAGATCGTACCTACCTTTGGGTCCGGGCCAGAGCGCCAGGACCACACCGAGCGTGTACACGTGCGAGCCGGACGGGCGGGCCAGCTCCGCGGCGGCCGAGCTGCCGGACCTGATGGCCTCGAAAGCCGTGCGCAACTCCCCGTCCGTCCATCGCGGGGGCCGGAACTTCGGCGCCTTCCGGGCGTACAGGTAGGAGCCGATCGGAATCGCCAGCGCCACGACGATGGCGGCGTATCTCGCCCACTCCCCCATGGCCACACTCCTTCGTTCCCTTCGGCCGGGCAGGATGCGGTGCCGTCATGCCGGGAGCTCCCCGTTCCCGTCATCGAGCAGGAACCGGACGAGCGCCCGCGCCTCGGGCGGCAGGCTGCCGTCGTGATACCAGTAGGCCCGCCGCTCGCCGTAGCGTTCGACGTGCAGCTGATAGAACGCCGAGTCGGGCACCGGTGGCGGGAGCAGGCCACGAACGTCCTCGGTGGGCAGTGCCCTCACCAGCGCGTCCAGCTCACGTGCCCGTTCGGCGGGCAGGTGGAAGCCGTCCACCGAGATGTCCCGATCCAGGGGCGGCATGCCCCCGGAGAGACGGAGGCGAACCCGTAGCGTCCTGTCGTACACCGCGATCGTCCCTCATTTCCATCGCTGGGTCGTTCTTCTCCGGGCGCCGGTACGGAAGGGCCCGGGAAGGCGGGCCCTTCCGCGATGGGATGGTGCCGGGCGGGTGGTGTGTCCGGCACCGCATCATTCTGTATGGCGCTTAGACGATCTTTCCGGACCAGAGGTTCTTGGCCGCGCCGCTCATGTCGTACGACATCTTACGATGGCATAAGACGTCATATGACCTTAGTGAGCGCGCGTTGATCTGTCCACATCTATCCGATCAACCTCCGCAGCCCACCCTGTGGTGCTCCGCCCGCGGAGCCCGAGGCGGCCTTCAGGGCCCGAATCCGCGCCGGTGAAAACCCCGCCGAAAGCCGCGATGAACTTCGCGTCCCGATCACGGATGAGGAACCGGAGGTGTACTGCTTCAAAACCGGGAGACCTCGACGAGCCCTCCGCACGTTCACAGGGCCCAGGCCGATGCCGGAGCGGTGCCGGTCTGGGTGCGCTGGGTACACCGGAAAACGCCGCTCGATGTCGTCACCCGACGATGTCTTCGTGCGACAGCGCCGACAGCGCGCGCACGGCGCGCAGAAAGCCACGCCGATCGGCCGGCGGCAGCATGGCGAGCAGACGGTCCTCGTTCGCCTGGATGCCGGCCTGTGCCGATCTGCGCACCCTGCGACCGTCCTCGGTGATCAAGAGCAGCCGGGCGCGACGGTCACCGGGGTCCGGCGTACGAGAGATCAACCCGGATTCCTGGAGTTTGTCGAGTGTGCTGATGATCCGTGTCTTGTCGGCGCCGATCGCCTCCGCGAGTGCGGCCTGCGTGCGCACCGGGTTGTCGTCAAGCGCGCTGAGCACGACGTAGCCCCACATGGAGATCCCGTGCCTCGCCAGCACCGGCAGCTCCGCGGCGATGAGAGACCGCACCAGGGGCTGCAGCATCGCGGCGAGGTCGCGGCGGTCGCCGTCCTGACCCGTCACATGGTCAAGATACCTGTTGACAGATGATAAGCGCCTGTTGATTATAAGCACATGCATATGAATATTGAGGTCCCCGCCATGGGGGCGAACCCGCGCGAACCCAACGCGCTGACGACCGAGGTCGATCTCGTCGCACTCAACGCCCGAGCGGTCCGCACCAGCGTCGACGTGGCCGCACAGGCGACGGCCGCGGACATGGACCGGCCGACGCCATGTGCCGGATGGACGTTGCACGGCCTGCTGACCCACATGACCACGCAGCACTACGGCTTCGCGGCGGCGTCCAGGGGCGAAGGCGACCCGGCGTTGTGGAAACCGCGCCCTCTTGGGGACGACCCCGTCGAGGCCTACCGCGCCTCCGCCCGGCACGTGCTGGCGGCCTTCGCCGCCGACGGCGTCCTCGACCGGATGTTCCCGCTGCCGGAGGTCGACGCCGGCAGGCCGTTCCCCGCGATGCGGGCGATCGGCTTCCATTTCATCGACTACGTCGTACATTCCTGGGATGTCGCAAGGACGTTGGGCATCGCAGTGGGGTTCGAGCCGGAACTGCTCGACGTCGCGCTCGTCGTGGCCAGGGCCGTACCCGTGGGCGACGCCCGTCTCGCGCCCGGCGCCGCCTTCGCGCCAGAGGTCTCATGGTCCGGCGGATCACGTCTTGACGAGATCGTCGCGATCCTCGGCCGCTCTCCGGCCTGGCCCCGGTGAACCCGCCGGAACAAGGGCCGTTCGCCGCTTTCCGCACATCTTCCGATTCCGTCCCAAAGGAGCGTTCATGAGCACAGGCGTCAGGCTGATCCGCAACGACCGGCTCACGCAGAAGGTGGACTACGCCTACGCGGCGGTCGCCGACACGCCGGTACGCGCCATCTGGGTGGCGGGGGCCTGTCCCCTCGACACCGAGGGCAAGACGGTCGCGATGGGTGACTACGCGGGGCAGACCCACCAGGTGATGCGCAATCTCGTCACGGCACTCGACGGGGCGGGAGCATCGCTGACCGATGTCGTCAAGACCACCGTCTACGTGGCCTCCTCCAGACAGAGTGACCTGGTCGAGGCGTGGGAGGTCTACCGCGACTACATGGGCGCACATGACGTCCCCAGCACACTGCTCGGCGTGACGGTGCTCGGTTACGACCACCAGCTCGTCGAGGTCGAGGCGGTCGCCCTGATCACCGATGATCGCCGAGCACCGGGACGCGCTGAATAACGGACGCTGCGCGGATTCTGGGCGTTCGTCGCTTTTATGACGAGGTCACGGGTGGCCACTGACGAGGTCTCTGGTTCGACGATCATCGGTCCGGCAGAGTCGTGGGCATCCGCAGAACCGAAGGGACCCTGATGAAAACCCTTGCCCTCTTGTCCGCAGCCGCCCTGACGACCACGCTGTTCGCGACCCCGGCGCACGCCGCCGTCACGCAGTGGGGCGCCTGCCTGCCCGGCCAGGGCGTCGATCCCCGACAGGAGTGCACGACGATCGAGGTGCCGATGGACTACTCCGCCCCCGGTGGTCCGTCGGTCACGCTGGCGGTGTCGAGGATCAAGACGGCTCGCCCCGAGGTCCGCCGTGGCGTGTTGCTGATCATCCCGGGCGGTCCCGGCAGCCCGGGGTTGAACCGGCCCAGCACCCTGGTCAAGAAGCTGCCCCAGGAGGTGCTCGACCGTTACGACATCATCGGGTTCGACCCGCGTGGCGTGGGAAAGAGCTCACCCGTCTCCTGTGGTCTCGCGCCCGCCGACCTCTCCCTCACGCGGCTCAAGCCGTACCCCGACGCAGACGGCGGCGTCGCCGAGAACGCGGCGTGGTCGCGCCGGATCGCCGAGGCCTGCGCCCGCAACGGCGGGCCGCTGATCCGGCACATCAGCACCCGCAACCACGCCAGGGACATCGACCGGATCCGGGCGGCGCTCGGCGAGGACAAGATCTCCTACTGGGGGGTCTCGTACGGCACCTACGCGGGCGCCGTCCACGCCACGATGTTCCCCGGCACCACCGATCGAGTGGTCCTCGACAGCAACGACGACCCCGATCCGCGCAAGGTGTCGCGCCAGTGGCTGGCCAACTACGCCGTCGGTGTGGAGGACAGTTTCCCCGACTTCGGAGCCTGGGCGGCCGCGCGTGACAGCGACTACGGCCTCGGCACCGACGCGGCCGCTGTGCGCGAAACCTTCCTCGATCTCGCCGCCCGGCTGGACCACGAGCCGCTGGCGTGGCCGGGCGCCAAGCCGGAACAACTGTTGACCGGCAACCTCCTGAGGGAGACGCTGCTCAACGCGCTCTACTCCACGGCCAATTACCCGATGCTGGCCGGGCTCATGAAAGCCGCGCTGAACCACGCCGAGCTGCCCATGCCGAACCAGCCGGAGGAGGCCGCTCTCCAGAACACCGCCGCGCACGCCGGTGCCACGATGTGCAACGACATCGAATGGCCGAACTCGATCGCCCGGCACGAGCAGCAGGTCAAGCGCAACCGGGCCGTCTACCCGCTGACCGCGGGCATGCCGGTCAACCTCGGGCCGTGCGCGTACTGGCCGTTCACGCCTGCGGAGCAGGCCACGCGGATCAGCTCGCGCGGCCCGGCCAACGTCCTGCTGATCCAGAATCTGCGCGATCCGTCCACGCCCTACAGCGGGGCGCTGAAGATGCGCGAGGCGTTCGGGCAGCGGGCTCGCATGGTCGCCGTCGACTCCGGCGGTCACGGCGTCTACCTCGCCAACGGCAACGCCTGCGGCGACCGGACCGTCACCGACTTCCTCGTCACCGGCCACCTGCCCGCGCGTGACCGGAAGTGCTGATGACTCGGCCATGACACACGACGGCTCGGTTCTGGCGGAAACCATGGCGCCGGTGTGAGGAACATCGCCCCCATGTGGTGACATAGCGATCCACCATGATTCTGGAGGGTCGCTGTGTCGCGTCGTGCACGCTGGATCGTCGTCGCCGTGCTCGCCGGATTCTCCAGCGTCTACGCGCTGGCCGCCCCCTACGGCGTCCTTCTGGCGGGCCCGATGTTCGCCATGCAGCTGCCGTACGTTCTGCGGCTCCCCCGTCCCGCTCGTCTCCTTCCCGCCCAGGCCGTGATCGCCTACGCCGCCACGGCCTGGCTGGACGTGCCGGTCGGCCTGCTCGGCTTTCTCGGCGGCTCGCTGCTGCTGACACGGCTGTGGCCGCTGGCGATCCCCGTCGCGGTGAGCGCCGCGATCATCGATCGTGAATCGCTCGACTCCACGATCTCCATGATCCTCATCTCGCTGATCATCTATGGTCTGACGCGGCTCGTCGAGCAGGTCGACGAGGTGCAGGCCACCAGGCTCGCCCTGGCCGCCGCAGCGGTGTCGGAGGAACGGCTGCGCATCGCCGCCCAGCTCAACGACGGTCTTGGCCGGGCCCTGGCGGGGATCACCCAGGGGTTGTCGGCCGGGGATCCCAGCCGCGAGTCCATCGCCGAGGTTGTCGGCACCGCGCGCCTGGCCCTGGCCGAGGCCAGGTCTGCGGCCTCCGGCTACCGCGCCACCTCGCTGGCGCCCGAGATCACCACGGCTCGGGCGATGCTGAGCGCCGCCGGCGTCCCCGTCGAGGTCCAGATCGGCCACACCGAACCGCTCGGCCCCCCGGGGGCGCTGCTCGCGGCGGTGTTGCGGGAGTCGGTCACCCAGGTCGTTCGGCACGGCGGCGCCGCCTTCTGCGCCATCGAGACCCGCGTCCTCGCCCATCAGGTACGGCTCCGCGTGACGAACGACGGTGTGCCCAACGCCGGCGACGAACTCCTCGGCGACCTGCCCGCCCGGCTCGCGGAGGCAGGCGGCACCCTCACCACCAGCCTGTCATCCCAGGGCCACCACGTCGTCGAGGCCATGCTCCCGCAGCCGGACGAAGAGAGCACCACCCTGTACGACGAGGAGCATGCCTACGCTCTGTCGATCAGCCTCCTGACCGCGATCCTCGTGGGCTTCAGTGCCAAGGCACTGCTCCAGGCCCCCTCCAGCCTCCTCATCCCCGGCCTCGTCCTGCTGGCGGCGATCGTCTTCGTGCAACTGCGCTCGGTCAGGGGACAGCACACGGTGGGACTGCTGGTCATGGCGGCGCTGACGTACGCGCCGATAGCGGTGTTCGGCCGGGCCTGGCTGGGTATCGCCGGGTTTCTGGCCGGGCCGCTGCTGCTCGCCTTCCCGTGGACATGGGGGCTGCACCTGGTGGTGGGGGTGATGGCCAGTGTGGCGGTGATCGGCTTCCTGCTCGGGCTGCCGGCGCCCGTCGTGGTCAACTACACGGTGAGCACGCTGGTGACGGGGCTGGTCATCTACAGCCTGAGCAGGCTCGCCCAGGTAGTGAAGGAGTTGCGGGAGGCCAAGGAGGAGCTGGCCAGGACCGCGGTCGTCGAAGAGCGGCTGCGCGCCGCCCGCGACCTGCACGACCTACTCGGGCACAGCCTGGCGGCAATCTTGCTGAAGTGCGAGCTGGCCAGGCGGCTCGACGCTCCGCGGGCGCGCGTGGAGCTCGCCGAGGCTCTGGAGATGGCCGAGCGGGCCAAGGCTGATCTGCGCGCCGTGTCCGGTGGGCAGCTGGAGTTGGAGCTCGCCGCCGAGGCGGAGTCCGCGCGCTCCGTGCTGACGGCCGCGGGGATCGAGGTGTCGTTGTCACTCGGGCACGAGGCGCTCGCCTCCGGCGCCGAGACCGTGCTGAGCGCGGTGCTGCGCGAGGCGGTCACCAACGTGCTCAGGCACAGCTCCGCCCGGCACTGCGCGATCGCGACGGTGACAGAGGGGAAGGGGGTACGGCTGCGCGTCCGCAATGACGGGGTGGCCTCGGCGAAGGGGCGTCCTGGTTCGGCGGGGGTGGGGAATCTGACCACCCGGCTCGAGACCCTGGGCGGGCGGCTCGCCACCTCGCACGGGGAAGGGCGGTTCGAGCTGACGGCCTGGGCGCCGTACGAGGGCGCTGCGGTGGGCAGCTGTTAGATCCAGCCGGATTCGGTGGCGATGCGGGCGGCGTCGGTGCGGTTGCGGGCGTTGAGTTCGGCGGTGATCGTCGTCAGGTCAGGCGACGCCATGGCCAAGGCCATGACCTGGGCGGATGACATTATCGGCAGGAGTGCGGTCTCCCTCTCGGTGGTCTGCGGAGACGCGTAGCTGGTCCGCACGAGGTAGCGGAAGGGATCACCCAAGCGTAGGACAGCGATCATTCGTGCGACTCAACAGGTGCTCTCTTCGGAGGCGGCGGCGGTCGCGACATCTCGTGCATACGTATGCCGCGCGCGCAGCAGGATGAGCCCGTTGGCCACCAGTGGCGCCAGCATGATGAGGAAGGCGTATTCCAGGCCGCTCGCCCGGCTACCGGGGGCGCTGAACATGTCTGCGACGAACCCGAACACCACGGGGGCGCCCGCTTCCGCCGTCCTCCGCAGGAGCGTGCGGGCGCTCTCCGCTCGTCCCCAGAGCCGGGAGTGCATCACATCGAGGCGTGCGGCGTCCAACGGGGGGTTGGCCGCCGCCAGCGCGAACGCCGCGGCCATGAACAGAGGGATCGCCACCACCAGTGACGTGGTCATTATCGCGGGCAAGAACAGCACCACCGAGATGATGTAGGCCGACGCGGGCACGAGGACGCGCGCGTTGGGATGCCTGTGTCGCATGAGCCGGTCGGCCAAGCGTCCTCCACTCAGCACCCCCGCGAGAGCACCGAGACCGACGATCGGGATCAACCCGCTCACCGCTATCTTGCCCACGCCGTAATGCCCGCTGATGAACTCGACGGCGAACGTGCCCAGCCCGGCGAAGAAGAAGTAGCCGACCGCGGACGCGATGATCATCACTCGGTTGGTCGGAATCCGTAGCGTGTAGACCACTGCGCGCCACATCGGCATCCTCGCAGTGTCCTGGTGCAGGACCAGCGCCGGTTCAGGGGCGATCGCTTGCCGCTTGATAGCTACGTGCGCGAGGTCGTCGTGCCCGGCGTCATCTCTTTCGTCGCCGCTCCCTCTGTGCGGCTGACGCCGTCCTCCCTCCGGTTCCATGCGACTCCGGCCGCCACGCGCCGGCTCGGCGAGCCCACGCTTGACCACCCCGAACATGACGAGCCCGACCAGGGCGAGGAACCAGAAGGAGAAACGCCACGACAGCAGGTAGCCGAGGTCCCCGATCAGGATCAACCCGAACCCGGCGCCGAGCATTTCACCGGCGAGGATGAACCCGTAGATCCGGCCGCGCGATCGGAGCAGCCGACGCGCACTCGGCCGCTGATCCTGGCCGCCACTGACGAGCCCCGACCACCGTGTTCACCTCGTCCGGCCTGGTCGCGCCGCTGTACGCACTACCCGGTACGCGTCGGCGAACACGTTGGCAGGAACTCCATGGACACCCGCAACGCCCGGACTGGTCAATCCGATCTTCCAGAACGCGTTCCTACCGTAAATATCCCTAGCGCGAATCCTTCATGGAAGAGAATATCAATACAACGCCGAGAATTACTGCCGGCAACGAACTCGCGAATACTCCGATAGTTGACGGTCGCATATGAGACTCGCCCACGCTCATCATTATCATGGAGCATCCGATGAGCAACCCACCCACAAGGCAGAGCAGAACTCCGGCGACTCTGGCTCTCATGCCAACACCGCATCTCTATATGTGACGTCACATATCTACAAGGAATCCCTACCGCCCACTGAGCCTATTACTATCTTGATACCTCTCCATGCTCGTCGTCATCGACCGGCCGCACCTGGACACCAATACGAGCCGTGCCGCGCCGACGGCGAGGTGCAGACCTTCCGCGACTACCACCAGCGGGTCGCCATCGCCCGAACAGCCCGGCAAGAGGTCCTCGTCAGCCCAGCCGGCTCCCTGGCACCCGGTGAAGCCGACCCCCTCATCTGGCGTCGCAACAGCACAGTCCGCGCCCGCCGCCGTACGACTGATCAAAGCGTCCGGCCTGATGCGAGAGTCCCGAAGGGTTGACGACGTCAGCGAAGCAACACATCAGTCCACACCCCAGCCGGGCACACAGCGCCAACCGGGCGGCGCGGCCGGCGGAGATCGTGGTGAGCCATTCCTGGCCGAAGCCGGCCGGTTCGGCTCAAGATCCACTGACCGAGGAACGTGTCAACGGCCGGCTTCGACGGCCGAACGTACGTCCCCGGTGTGGCTCATGCTTGATCGGGTACAGTCCGCGCGGGTCTCCCGCTTCGTGTCGACGTTTGTGTAAGCCCTTCCCAGCGGCAGGGCTGCCTCCTCCTGTATCGCATCGTCGACGCTCCTCAGACGGACACGGGATCGGCAGCGGCGGGCGCCGTGACTTCTCGATCCGACGCCGCATCCTCAGCCTGCCGCCGGCGAGACAGCGGAACGAAATTGAGGATGAGGAAGACGAAGATCCAGCTCAGGAGGACGGTGATGTTTCCGCCGAGGGTACGGGCGTCGAAGTAGAGAACCGAGCGCACGGTGTCCAGGATCGCCGGCATCGGCAGTACGTCGTGAAGCCACTGGAAGAACGAGGCCTCCATCCAGACCGAGATGGCCCCGCCGGAGGACGGAACTCCGAGGATGACCAGGATGCCGATGGCCGGGATAGCAGCGACCTGGGCCAGCGCGGCGTTGTATTTGCTCAGCGGCGTGAACAGCCGAGCGAAGAAAGCTGTCACAAGAGCGCCGACGAACGATGCGGCCGCGCCGAGTGCGATGAGTTCCGGGTGTCCGTCGATCGCTCCGATGATCGGGCCGACCGTCAGCCAGACGGCGAAGCCCATGAATACCGCCCACCCTGCAGCGACCATGGCGAAGGACCGAGGGCGCATCAGAGGCGGAGCGGCGGCGCTGACGACCAGGACGAAGATCGCACCGGACAACAGCCAGCCGAGGGAGAGATAAAGCGCGGAGATTCCAGAACCATCCGAAGCGGGCAGCGGCGCAAGGTCCTCTTTCTGGAGAGTGATGCCCTGCGCGGTCGCGAAACCGGTCAGGGATGTGGTGAGGACTTGTGCCTGACTAGGGCCCGACGCCCCCGCCACGTAGAGAACCGCCTGTCCGGCTCCTTGTACCGACGGATCGATGTATGCGCCGGCGACTTCGCGCTTGAGGACGAGTTCCTTGGCCTCGGCCTTCGTAGCGACGGCGCGCACGTCAAAAGCTTCTTTGGTGGCCGCCGCGAGCTGCCCTGAAACCCGATCGGCCTGTGTGGACGTTGAAGTGACGACGGCGAGCGGCATGTGGTTCGGGGAGGGCTGGTGCATGGCCGTCAGCATGACGCTGAGCATCATCACGGCCATCAGGAACGGGAAGGCCGAGACGAGTACGTACTTCGTCAACGGCGTTGAGGGCTTTGTGCGGGCGCGGGCGTGTTGGCCGCTGGTGGTGGACATGAAGGGCACCTCGCGAAAAGAAGGGATCTCTGGCGCTGATCGGTTCAGACGGGGACGGCCGCCGCCGCGGCGGCCTCTGTCGCCTCGTCTATGGCTGCTTCCTCTTCTTCCGTGAGCAGGTGATGGTGCTGGTGTGCGGCTTTGGTCCTGCCGCGGAGGGAGTCCAGCAGCACCGAGCCCGCGGCGGCCACCGCGCCCCACAGTGCGAGCACGAGCAGGTGGCCGCTCACTCCCTCGCCGCCGAAGTAGAGGATCGCGCGCAGCGCCTCGCCCGCCGCCGGGGTGGGCAGGACGCCGTGCAGCCACTCGAAGAAGCCCGGCATCGCCTTCACCGGCATGCCGAGGTTCGACGCCGGGACGCCCAGGTACATGAGGATGAACACACCGACGATCGACCCGAGGGGGCCGATGAGCCGGGCGATGAAGCTTTGCGCGAGGCCGACGCAGAAGATGGTCACCCAGCCGAGTCCGAGCATCTTCCATGCGTGACCGCCGACGGCGCCGATGACCGGGTCGGCGATGAACCAGACGACGGCGCTCATCAGCGCCGCCCAGACCGCGAGAAAGGCCGGCGTCTTGCGCAGGGTGAACGCCTCGGGCATGCCCTGGGTGATCATCGTGATGATCATGTAGCCGGAGAGGATCCAGGCGGTGACGATCATCATCGCCGAGACACCCATGTTGTCCTCGGCGGGCAGTGGCGCGATCTCTCGGTATTCCACTTCGAGGTTCTGCTTGGCGGCGATCTGTCCGAAGATCGCCTGCATCATCGACGCTTGGCCCATGCCTGCGGCCTGCGCGGTGTAGAGGGTGGCGGATCCGCCCGCCGCGGTCGGCATCTGGAAGGCCGCGGCGATCTCGCGTCGTTTGAGCAGGCTTTCGGCCTCTGAGGCGCTCTCCACGGCCACAGCCTCCACCGGCGAGTTGTCGGCCGCGTTGAGCGCGTCGGCGAGCCCCGCCGCCTGCTGCCCGGTGCCGATCACCGCGACGGGCAGGTCACGCGGCGCCGGCTGGTGCATCGACGTGGTGTAGACGCTCACCAGCATCATCACCAGCAGGAACGGGATGAGGCCGAGGAAGGCGTACATGACCGCCTTGGGGGGCTCCTTTCTCGCTCCCGCGCCTGTCACTTGCTTCCCCTCTTCAGGTTCGGTGTCCGTCTCCTGCATCAGATCGCTCTCCCTAGCGGCACGACAGCATGCTTTAAGCCAAGTGACTTACTTGCCCTGAGGTAAGGTTAAGCCATGCGACTTAACGACGTGACAGTCGCGGCCCGGTAGAGATGGTTGTCACAGTCGGGACACACAGACGGGAAGGAGCGCAGGCATGATCACCAGAGCGGCCACCCGGCGACGCCTCCTTTCCGCCGGAGAGCGCCTCATCGCCGAGTACGGCGTCACCGCGGTCTCCGCCCGCCGCATCGCCGAGGAGGCCGACGCGGGGAACCATTCAGCTGTCGCCTACCACTTCGGCACCAAGCAAGAGCTCATCGTGGAGGTCGTCCGGAACCATCGGACCGAGATCGACCGGATCGGCGCGGACATGGCGAAGAAGGCGTCCGAGTCCGACGATCCACGCGAACATCTCGCCTGCGTGCTCCTGCCGACCATCATCTACCTGGCAAAACTCGAGCCACCCACCTACTACGCCCGGTTCGTCAGCCAGGTGCTCAGTGATCCATCCTCAGATCAGCACATACTTCCTGAACTCGTCGGGCCGTACACCGGCCCCGCGATGCTCGCCATCAAGCGGCTCACGACACATATCCCGGCCGGGATCATGAAGTCGCGATGGCGGCTGGTACGGCCCCTGATGTTCCAGGCGAGCGCGAGTTTCGAGATTCGTGTAGCCGAAGGCCACAGCCCGCGCGACGACTGGGACTTCATGGGCCGGTTCGTCCTTGACGCCGTGGGCGGCTTGCTCTTCGCGCCGAGCACCATGCGAGCCGAGGAGTTGGCTCGCTTCGACTTGTCCGACGCCTGACCCACAACACTGACGGCGACCGCCGGCCGGGTGAACCGGCGTGTCTCTCGTCAGTTCGGGGCCCGCTGGGACCAGACCTACGGCGTCAGCCGGGCCTTGGGGGGGCTCGGCTGACGCCGGTTACGTGCTTACGTGCTCATGTGCTTACTTGCGCAGGTCGAAGGCTCGGACGGTGGTCTGCTTGGTGGTGTTGCCCGCCTTGTCCGAGGCTTCGACCTAAACGATCCTCATCGACGCGTCGCAGGCGGGGATCGCCACCTCGTACCCGCACCCGGCCGGGCGCGGTTGCCGGCGCCCTGGCGGGCCATCAGCGCATGGCGCGCTTCCGGTGGACGACGACGTCGTCTCCGCGTCCCGGGTAGGCCATGATCAGCAGTCGCTGCACGTCGTCTTCACCGCCCTGGGACCCGCGCATCGCGTAGTGCACCCGTACGCGATAGTGCCCCGCGCCCGGGACGGCGAGGTCCGGCAGCGGCACACCACCCAGCGGGTCCTGAAACACCAACTCACCGGCGCTGAGGTAGCCGGCCTCGACGACGTGGTCCCACCCCCTCGTCTCCACCGGCGGGCGACGGCGGTAGGTCTCGGTCGTGACGCACAGCGTGACGTCGGGGTGGGTGTGCACGAGCAGATGTCCGGGCCCCGCGCTCAGCACGTCGTCCTCGTACGGCAGGTCATCCCCCGGGTCGCCTTCGGCGGTCTCCGGTTCGTACGCCTCCAGGTCGCCGTAGTCCGTCCACGTCGGCTCAGGCCGGACGACCACCGCCACCGGCGTGATCAGCGGGCGGTGACGGGGCGCCTCCGCGCACTTGCGCCGCTCGGCCGCCTCCCACTCCTGGTACTCGCGTTCCTGCCGCTCGTTCGCGGCCCTGACCACCGCGGCGGCACCCGGGCAGATGTCCGCGAGCAGGTAACTCAGCTCGCGAACCGCCACGCCGTCCGTACGCCGGACCCGGGCGAGCTCGGCCGGGTCGTCACGGGTGTAGACGTCACACAACCGGCGACCGTAGTCGACGACGAAGCGGTCCGGGATCTCCGGGGCGACCTTGAGCACGCGCGACTGGCGAACCTGGCAGACGAAGGCCGTCTCCGGCGCCGGCTCGCGCTGCTCTCCCCCGCCCCGCGAGCCGTCGAGCGGCGCGCAGCCGGCAGCGGCGGTGACCCGGCCGCCCGCGTGGTCGGCCGCCGGCAGGAAGCCCAGCAGCCCCGCCGTCGCCGCCGCCGTCACGACGCCCCAGAACCGAGAGCGCCCCACCCCGCCGGCCAGCCACATCAGGAGAAGGGCGGAGACCGCGTAGGCCGCGCCGAACCACAGCGGCGAGACACCGGCGGGGACATCGCCCGGCTCCATGGCCGAATAGTCGGCATAACGCCGGAGGTAGGCGCCGGGTGCGAAACCACCGGCCAGCGCGGCGGCGACCCCGGCCACGGCGGCGGCGAGCAGGACCCAGGCCGTCACCCGGAGCAGGCCGGAGGTCCTCCGCAGGACCGCGACGAGCACGAGGAGCGGCAGCCCGCCCATGTCGACGAGGAGGTCGACGATCCACGAGAGCAGGAGCTCCGCGAGATCCGGGCCGTACCCGAAGAACACCGCGGACCAGTTCCCCGCCGCCCACCGCGGCATGTCGTACCAGAAGGTGACGGCCACGGGCGGGAGCGGGAGCACGATCGCCGCCACGGCGGCGAGCCGGGAGCGGAGCGGCGGCCCGGCCGAGGCCGGCGACGGCCGAGATCTCCCCCAGGAGCCGGACGTCCAGCGCGTCGGCGGCCGTGCGCGCGATCCAGCTCACCACCCCGAGCGTTCCGGCGACCAGCGCGACCGTCGCCATCGTGCGGGACGCGCCGCGCAGGACCACGAAGAACAGCACGACGAGCACGAGCCGCGCGGCGGCGCCGGCCAGCTCCACCCACCACGGCAGGACCACCGGGAACAGCCCGAGCACGGAGTAGGCGGCGGCCAGGTACAACATCACCCGGAGCGCGCGGACCGCGCCGCCACCCGCCGTCACCGGTCCGCGCACCCGCCCGCGCAAAATCTGCCACAGCGCCCAGCTCTGGTACGCGGCGACCAGCACGATGGGCACCACCGGCCACCACGGGACGGGCCCCATGCTGAGCGGGGTGCCGTACGCCACGAGGCGGACGAGGGGGACGCCGTCGCCGGTGACCAGCGCGACGACACCGAGCGCGACGGCCGCGCCCACGTGGAGGGCGGCGACCGGGGCGGCGAACCACCAGAGACGATACCGGTGCAACGGGGGGCATCCTTGGGGGGTGACGAGGCCCCCGGGCCGGCGGAGCACACGAACTCGGGGGGCGGCCCCGAGAAGCCGGGGACCGGGTCGTCAAGGTACTAGATCACGCTGACAAACCCGGAGCCGAAGATCCCGTCCCAGTGCGGCCGGCCTTCGCGCCGGCGAGACTCGCTCCGATGATGGCGATGCCGGGATCGGCACTCAATGTCATGCTTCTAGACGATCTCGAG
Source organism: Microtetraspora sp. AC03309 (assembly GCF_020826795.1). NCBI lineage: Bacteria > Bacillati > Actinomycetota > Actinomycetes > Streptosporangiales > Streptosporangiaceae > Microtetraspora > Microtetraspora sp. AC03309. The sequence goes on from NZ_JADDIL010000027.1 coordinate 69,616, forward strand.
GTCGGCCCTCATGCCCATGTCCTCGTGTTCGGCGTTGTGGCAGTGGAAGAGTCAGGCCGGCAGGAGACCTTCCTCACCGGCCCACTGGCGGCCCGCAAGCGAGCCGCCGCCGTCGTTGATCGCCGCGGACGACTCCGCAGTCGGTACGGCAGCCGCGGACGACTCCGCAGTCGGTACGGCAGCCGCGGACCTGACATCCCCGGTAGCTGTGTCGTCGTACTGGTAGAAGCCCCACCGATTGAAGGGATGGGTAGCGATGCCCACGCAACGCGAGGAAGACGAAGCCAAGATCAGGCAGCACATCGACAAGATCGTCGAAGGAATCCGGACCAAGGATCTCGAAGTCCTGAAGCGGCTCTACGCGACGGACGTCGTGTCCTTCGACGTCGAGCCGCCGCTGCAGCATGTGGGGATAGCGGCGAAGTTGAAGAACTGGGCGAAGGTGTTCACGTTCTTCCAGGATGTGAATTATGAGGTTCGCGACCTGACCATCACCGTGGGCGATGATGTGGCATTCGGGCACGCTTTCGGTCGGCTCAGCGGCACGCTGAAGAACGGGACGGCGACGAGCGGGATGTGGGTCCGGGGCACCTTCTGCTTCCGGAAGCTCGACGGCGATTGGTTGATCGCGCACGACCAGGTTTCTGTGCCGTTCGATGTTGCAAGCGGCAAGGGAGTGGCCGACCTCGAGCCCTGACGAGTCGCGGAAGTTCGCGCGAACCGCATCGCCTCGGTCCCAGTGCGTAAGCTCTTCGGTTCCCCGGAGCAACGAGCTCGTCTCGGGTCGGAGACGCGGAGGATCGGCTGTCTAGCGCTGCTTGAGGCGGAGCGCTTCTTTGCGGGTCTCGGCCTGGATGGCCCGCTCGCGCTCCAGCCACGCTGGGTTCTCCGCTTTCAGCGCATCGATCTCAGCGGTGGTGAGCGGTCCGGTGATCCCGCCTCTGGCCAGGCCGGAAATGGAGACCCCGAGCTTGACGGCGGTGACCTGCTTGGGGTGCGGACCGTTGCGGCGCAGGTCAGCGAGCCAGGCGGGTGGCGTCGACTGCAACTCGTTCAGCTCGTCCCGGGAGACGACACCCTCCTGGAACTCGGCGGGAGTGGCCGAGAGGAGGACACCCAGCTTCTTGGCCGCGGTCGCGGGCTTCATCGTCTGGGTGGTCTTCGGTTTGGGCGAGGTCATGGCGCCAAGACTAGTCAGTCGGAACGGGTTCCTCTGACATCGGTACCCTGAGGAAGTGAGTGATGGGGAGACCGGCAGGGTGTTCCGGCTGGCGTACGTGCCCGGGGTGACACCCGCGAAATGGGTCAACGTCTGGACCGAGAGGATGCCCGGCGTGCCGGTCGCCCTGGTCGCGGTTCCCGCCGCCGAGGTGGTGCCGCTCCTGCGGGATGGCGGCGCCGACGCCGGATTCGTCAGGCTGCCGGTCGACCGGGACGGGCTCAGCGTGATCCCTCTCTACGTGGAGACCACGGTGGTCGTGGTGCCCAAGGACCACGCGGTGACCGCCGCTGACGAGGTGACCACCGCCGACCTGGCCGACGACGAGGTGTTCCATCCTCTGGACGACACCATCGAGTGGACGGTCCGCCCCGGGCTGCCCGCGTTCACCCGCCCGGCCACAACGGCGGACGCGGTCGGGCTGGTGGCGGCCGGCACCGGCCTTCTCCTGGTTCCGCAGTCGCTGGCACGCCTCCACCACCGCAAAGATCTCACTTATCGGCCGGTGGCGGACGCGCCGCAGTCTCAGGTCGCGCTGGCCTGGCCCACCGACGCGACCACTGACCTGGTGGAAGATTTCATCGGCATCGTCCGCGGCCGGACGGTGAACAGCTCGCGGGGCCGTACCCCCGCCTCCCCTGCGGAGAAACCGGCTCAGCGGCAGGCACAGAAACCCGCACAGAGTGGCTCCGGCCGCCGGGCCGTGCCGGCCGGCCGTAAAAGGAAGGGCCACCGGCCTCGGTGACCTGCGGCCCCGAACCTCCGGTTCGGACCGGCGACAAACGTGGCCGACCCGGCCTCAGTTGAACCACGTTGCGGGACCTGTGAACCACGTTGCGGGACCCGAAGCCGCGAGATTTCTCCACCCCACGCCCAGATCAAACCAGGGCAACGGCAGCATGCGCCCCAAAACGCAACGATCGGCGCGTACTGCGTCAATACTCGTCACATAGCGCTTGAGCTGGGCGTTCTCTGGAGCGGCTACCCAGCTCGGTGATGCTCGTTGATCAGCCCGCCGAGTGTTCGGAGATGTCACTGGCGGGGTCGCTGTCTCGTCTACAGGGTGCAGGCAATGCTCGATCAAGGAGTAGACGATGAACCTCGCGCTGTGGATCGCTGCCGGGCTGCTGGCCGTGGTAGCGCTGGGCGGCGGCATCAGCAAGACGCTCGTGCCCAAGGAGAAACTGGCTGCGGCCCATGGTGGCGGATGGACCGGAGACGCCAGTGTGGGCTTCGTCAAGACCCTCGGCGTCCTCGAACTCCTGGCCGCGGCGGGCCTGATCCTGCCTGCCGCGCTCGGCATCGCACCGGTCCTCGTGCCGGTGACCGCCGTCTGCTGGATCTTGCTGATGGTCGGCGCGATGGTCACCCACGGCCGACGTGGCGAATCCCCGTTCGTGCTGCTGAACCTGATGTACCTCGCGCTTGCGGCATACATCGCGTGGGGCCGCTTCGTCCTCGAGCCCTTCACCGGCTGACCCGCGGGGACACACGGTTCCCGATCATGTGGTCCCGTCCCACGGCTGGACTGTCTCGTCTCGGGCTGTGGAGGCTTCATAGGAGGAGCTGGCGGAGTTCCAGGAAGCTGGCGAGAAGAGCCGGCTTCGCGGTTCCGCGGCTTTGACAAGGCAACTGGCGAGTGTGTCGCGGCGGCGCGGAGGCCAGAACCGATCTTGAGGATGAGGCCGTTATCGGCCCATCGGGAGAACTGTCTGTCCATGGTGCCGAGGGCGATGCCGCCCAGGCAGTGAGCGACGCGCCACGCGCCCGAGTAGGGCCGCATGTCACACCCTCCGGTCGGGGGGTTCACCGAAGACCATGGTGTGCCCGAGTGGCCATCCGGGATCGCCGGTGCGGGCGAAGCGCACCCAGGCGGCGTGCATCGCGTCGGCCACGGCCTGCGGCGCGCCCGGCCCAGCGGTGCGTTCGACGCCGGGCGCGTCGAGCACGTCGAAGACGAAGGGCAGGTCGAGGTTGTGCACCGCGCCCACGCGTCCGCCGCCGACCGGGCTCTCGACGGGCGACTCCCACCGGAACTCGTAGGCGTAGGCGGGCCTGGCCTCGCGGATCCAGCGCGTCTCGCGGGTGAACAGGTGCTGGGTGAAGGCGCGCCCGACGCGCTCGGCGGGCGTGAGGCCGGGTTCGTCGACCTGGACGCCGAGGTGGTCGAGCGCGGCCTGCGCGGCGGCCTCGTCGAGGTCGGCGGCCAGGCGGCGGACGAACACGTCGGCCTCCTGGGAGGTGCAGCCGACCAGCAGTGGAAGGTGCCCGCTCGCGCCTGCGCGCAGGGCGGCCAGCGGGACGGCCGGGATCAGGTCGCCGTCGACGACCGGCTTGACCGGCACCGACTCGTTCAGCCCGCCGGGGTCTCCGGTCAGCGGCGGCGGCTGTGCGGCGACGAGCGCCTCGGGGGACAACCCGGCGAAGGAGGACCTGGTCGGGTCGATCCCCAGCCGGGCGGCGAGCGTCTTGGCGTAGTCGCGCGCCTCCTGCTCGGTGGCGACCAGGTTGGCCGAGCCGCTCATCACGATCGCGCGCCGGAACAGCCCTTCGGCGCGGGGCATCGTCAGCAGGGTGGCGACGGCGGCGGCGCCCGCCGACTGCCCGGCGATCGTCACGTTGCCTGGGTCGCCGCCGAAGGCCGCGATGTTGTCGCGTACCCATTCCAGCGCGGCCAGCCAGTCGAGGACGCCCCGGTTGAGCGGGGCGTCCTCCAGGGCCAGGAAGCCTTCGAAGCCGAGCCGGTAGTTGACGGCCACGCAGACCACTCCGTCGCGGGCGAACCGGGTGCCCTGGTGCCAGGCCGCCCCGTTGCCACCGATGGAGAACGCGCCGCCGTGGATCCAGACCAGGACGGGCAGCCCGGCCCGGCCGGTCTCAGGGGTGCGCACGTCGAGGTTGAGGCAGTCCTCGCCGACCTCGAAGACGTCGGGCGCGTACAGGCCGATGTCCTCACCGGCCGCCTGCGGGGCGGCAGGGCCCCGCGTGACGGCGGGCCGTACGCCGTCCCACGCGGGTGGCGGGACGGGCGCGCCGAAGCGGTGCTCGCCGAAGGGCGGGGCGGCGTACGGCACGCCGAGGAAGGCGAGCACACCCTCCTCGGCCCCGCCCTCGACCAGCCCGGCAGTGGTTCGCACGATCATGCGCGGCGCCATCCGGCCGTCCCTTCGACGATTCTGATCGCCGCCCGGGTGAGCGGCTCAAGGCTGGCCTCGTGCACCTTGTCGAGGGTGTCGGCCGAGTCGAACAGGTACATGGGAGCCGACAGGAAGTGCACGAGCGGCACCCCTTCGGGGTGGAAGAAGGCCCCGTCGGTGGGTGGCATCGGGGAGAACACGTCCGGCGGCAGCACGAACGAGCGTCTCAGGTCCTCCGCGGCGAGGGCCGCCGCCACCAGGCTCTCCAGCTCCGGCTTCCTGGTGGTGAACCACCAGCCGGGTTCGGGGTCGCCGGTGGGCACCAGTTCGCCGTCCACGACCACGCATCGCCGGGCGGCGTGCTCCAGGTGGAGCTGGAGCACGACGTCGCCCAGCAGGTCGCGGTTCTCCTCGATGAAGGCCCGGGTGCCCGCGGCGTGCGCCATGTGGCCCGCGGTCAGCAGGAAGATCAGGTTGTGCGGCCGGTCCCGCTCGGGCACGCCCGCCCAGTACTGCGCGGCGGCCAGCACCAGCGCGATCCCCGAGGCGTCCTCGACGGCCGAGGCCCAGGGCGCGTCGTGGTGCGAGCCGATGATCACCCACTGGTCGGAGCGGCCGGGGAGCGTGCCGATCACGTTGTGCGAGACGGCCGGGCCCGTCTCCGACTCGACGGTGAGCGTGCCCGTGCAGGGGCCCTCGTCGACCAGGTCGAGCACCCGCCGCGAGTCGCCGCCCGACAGCCAGACGGCCGGGAGGTCGCGGTGCACTGCGTCGTAGGGCACGTAGTAGTCGCGTGTCTCCCACGGCACCCCGGTCAGCGCCCCCGCGAGGGCGACGGCGCCGCCGTCCATGACGCCCTGGATGACGTCGAGGTAGTCGAGCTGGAACGGCAGCGTCTGGACCAGCTCGTCGAAGACGCCCTCGGGGTCGTGCACGGCCGTCGCCAGGTCCCTGACGTAGGACTGCGGCAGCTCGGTGAAGGTGTACTCGGGCACGACGATCGCGCCCGGCACGACCTCGCGCCTGACCGGCGCGCTCACGATCGCCTTCGGCGTGGTGTACGGCAGGGCGGACGCCGCCACCCGCACGACTCTCGACGGGTCGGCGTCCAGGCGCACCACCAGGGCCGCCGTCACCGGCCGCCAGGCGGGCAGCTCGACCGGCGCCAGCCGTACGTCGTGGAGCCCGAACTCGGTGAAGCGCTCGGCGGCCCACGCGGCGGTCCAGTCGTCGGCCGGGTAGCCGGGACGCCTGATGCCCCGCGAGGTGACCGTCCCGATCCACTCCATCATCCGCACAGCGTCGGGGATCATGTCCGGGATCATCGTTTCAGCCCTCCGAAGGTGAGCCCCGCCACGTAGTAGCGCTGCAGCGCCACCATCAGGATGAACGGCGGCACGGCGGTGACCAGTGCCGCGGTGGTGGTGAGGTGATAGGTGAAGCCGACCTCGCTCTGGAAGTTGGCCAGCCCCACCGGCAACGGCCACAACTCCTGCTCGTTGGCCACGATCAGCGGCCACAGCAGGTTGTCCCACTGTGCCAGGAAATGCACGAGGAACAGGGTGATGAGCGCGGGCTTGAGCAGCGGCACGGCGATGCGCGCGAAGATGCGGAACTCCCCCGCGCCGTCGACCCGCGCGGCCAGCAGCAGCTCCTTCGGGATGCCGAGGGCGAACTGCCGCACCAGGAAGACGCCGAACGCGCTGATCATGCCGGGCACCATCATGCCCTGGAAGGTGTTGACCCAGCCGAGCTCCTTCACGATGAGGAAGACGGGGATGACCAGGACCATCGGGGTGAGCGCGAGGGTGCCGATCACCAGCGCGAACAGGACGCGGCGGCCGGGGAAGGACAGCTGGGCCATCGCGTATCCGGCGGCGGCCGAGAACATCACGTCCAGGACGCCGGTGCCGACGCACAGGATGAGGCTGTTGCGCAGGTAGATGGGCAGGTTGCCCTCGCCGAACAGCACCCCGATGTTCTCGGGCAGGTGGAAGCCGTTGAAGACCAGCCCGCGCAGGTCGGTGTCGTCGGGCGCCGAGGCGACGACGAGCATGGCGTAGACCGGCAGCAGCATGAACCCGACCGCGACGATCAGCCAGACGGCGCGCAGGATCGTTCCCGCCCTCATTCGTCGCCTCCCTTCAGGAACCCGAACTGCAGCGCCGAGACGATCACCATGGCGATGAGGAGCACCATGCCCATCGCGGCGGCGTAGCCCATGTGCTCATAAGGGAAGGCGTTGGCCCAGATGTAGTACGGCAGCACCTGGGTGGCGTCGGCGGGACCGCCGCCGGTGAGCAGGAAGGCGGGCACGAACGCCTGCATCGATCCGGCCACCGAGATGACCAGGACGAACAGCAGGGTCCTGCGCAGCAGCGGGAGCGTGATCCGGGTGAACGTGGTCACCGCCCCCGATCCGTCGATGGCGGCGGCCTCGTACACCTCGCCGGGCAGCGCCTGCAGCCCGGCGGTCAGGATGATCACGAACAGCCCCATGCTCTTCCAGACGACCATCACGACCAGGGCCCAGATGGCCAGGTCGGAGCTGGTCAGCCAGGACTGCGGATCGATCCCGACCAGGCCGAGGAGGGTGTTGGCCATGCCGTGGTCGGAGTAGATGATCACCCAGACCATGGACGTGGCGGCGAGCGGCATCACGGCCGGAATCATGACGAGCGCTCTGAGCCAGCGGTTGAGCCGTCCCGGCTTGCTCAGCGGCACGGCCACCAGCAGGGCCAACACGATCGTCGGGATGACCGTGCAGACCGTGTAGACGACGGTGATCCACGCCGAGTTGAGGAAGCCGGGGTCGGCGAACATGCGCTCGTAGTTGGCGAGGCCGATCCAGTTGGGCGTCCCTGCCATCTCGTAGTCGGTGAAGCTGAGATAGATGGCGGCCAGGAACGGGACGAGCCAGAACACGACGAAGAAGACGGCCACCGGGAGGGTCAGCGCCACGCCCGCCGTGGCCTGGGGCCGGGCGCTGACCCTGCCGAGCACGCTCACAGGACCAGTCGCACGGTGGAGTCGAAGGTCGCCGCGGCCTGGGCGGGGGTCGCCTTGCCGTGGGCGACGGAGTCGACGGCGCCGGCCGCGGCCTTCGCCAGTTCGAGTGTGCCGGGGATGATCGGGCCGAAGTCGACATGCGGGATGCTGTCGGCGACGATCTTCATGATCTCGGACTTGCCGCGCGGCCCGGCGTCGCGCCAGCCCTTGGTCGGGATGATGATGCCGTTGTCGAGGTTGGCGGTCACCGACGTGGCGCCCTGCAGGTAGTTGACGAGGTGCCAGGCGGTGAACTGGTTGGGCGAGTCCTTGGCCACGCCCCAGCCCCAGGTGTAGGCGGGAACGACGGGCGGGCCGCCGGCCCAGGTGGGCATGGGCGCGACGCCGTACTGCTTGCCGAAGGTGAGCGTGTCCTTGCCCAGCTTCTCCAGCGCGGGGCCGAGGAAGGCGCCGCTGACGACCATGGCGGCCTCGCCGGAGTAGAACAGGCCGAGCGCGCCCAGCGGGTTGGAGAGCGTGGGGTTGCCGATCCCCGCCATGTACGTCAGGGCGCCCCGGCCCTGCTCGGTGACCAGCGACGCCTTCGCGCCGCCCGCCGCGACGAGCTCGCCGCCCTTGCCCTGGATGAGGGCGGTCAGCATCATGAGGGCCCACTGCGGGTCGCCGTAGAGCCACTGCAGGCCGACCCGCCTGCGGTCCTTGGAGGTGAGCTTGGCGCTGTACTCGGCGACCTCCTCCCAGGTCACCGGGGGCTTGTCGGGGTCGAGTCCGGCCTCCTCGAACCGGTCCTTGCGGTAGTAGAGCATGCAGGGGTTGAAGTCGATGGGCACGCCGTAGGGCACGTCCTGGTAGGTGAGCGGGGTGGTCGTGCCCGGCTCGTAGTTCTGTAGCGAGAGCGCCTTGGTGTCGACGGGCGCGAGCCGCTTCTTCTTGGCGTGCGCGGGGAAGCTCCAGTGGCCGATCTTGAAGACGTCGGGCGGGGCGCCGCCGCTGAAGGCGGTCAGCAGTTTGGCGTCGAGCTGGCCCACGGGCAGGTAGAGCAGCTTCACGTCGACCTGGAACTCGGCGATGTAGCGGTGCACGAGCTCCTGGAACTGTTGGCCGGTGTCCTGCGAGCCGTGCAGCCAAACGGTGACCTCGCCGTGCGGCCTGCCGTCCGCGGCCTGCTGCCGAGGCTGGTCCTTGCCGCATCCGGCGAGCAGGGTGAGCGCGCCGACGGCGAGTAGCCCACGCCGCGTCAGATCCGCCATGGTGGTTCTCCTAGGTGAGGTTCTTGAGGGCCTGGTTCTGCCAGGCGGTGTTGGTGGGGAGTTCGGCGGTGCCGCCGGCGAACGCCCCGCGGGCCTGGGTGTCGGCCTGGAGGCGGTACCTCAGCCAGGCGGTCACGTAGCCGAGGAAGGCCCCGCCGGTGTTCTGGATGTCGTTGTGCCCTGCGCCCTTGAGCAGCGCCCTGCCCGCTCCGGCGGTGGCCTGGTCGTAGTAGCCCTGCACGGTCGCGGCCGAGGAGATCAGCCAGTCGTTCGCGCCGCTGAGGAAGAGCACCGGGCAGGTCAGGTCGGCGACGGAGAACTCGTCTCCTGGGCTGGCCATCCACTGCGCGGGCACGGCGATCGGCACGACGGTCTTGATCAGCCCGGCGGAGTGGTTGGCCGCGTTGATGGATCCGCCCGCGCCCTGGGAGTGGCCGACTGCGGCGACCTGGGCGGTGTTCAGCTTGCCGTGGAAGACGCTGGCGGGGTCGGTATTGAGGCCGATGAGGTGCTGGGCGGCGGCGAGGATCTCGGCGCCGGTGCCCGTGGTCGTGTCGGTGGAGGCGACCACCGCGAAGCCCCACGAGGCGAGGTGGTTGAGCAGTCCCGGATAGTTGTCGGGGGTGGCCCATGAGCCGTTGCCCCATGTGACGATCGGGTGGGTGACGCCGCCCGAGCCCAGGGTCTGCGGGTAGTAGAGCCGGTGGCCGCCCGAGGTGCCGGTGGCGACCGGCCACGGACCCGCTGCCTTGTAGATCGTCTCGATGGTGGAGGCGGCGTTGGCCTCGGTGGTCCACGACAGGAATCCGGCCGACATGAGGCCGAGCGCCCCTGCCCGCAACGCCTGCCGACGGGTGAAGTTCTCCATGGTCACCTCGTGGGGGGATTTGGAGACGTGAACGTCTCCTAAGAGAGGGAAGTACGATCGGTGAGCGATGTCAAGACATGAACAGAAGGAAGTTCCGGCGGCCCAGCCACTTCCCAGGGGGCGGCACGGACTCTCCCCCGACACGGTGCGCAACTCCCAGCGAGACCGCCTCGTGGAGGCCATGCTGAGGCTCGTCGCGAGGCGTGGATACGCCGCCACGAGCGTGCCGGATGTGATCGCCGCCGCGCGGGTGTCGCGCAACGCCTTCTACGCCCAGTTCGCCGACAAGGAAGCGTGCTTCCTCGCCGGATGCGAGCGCGACCTGCCGGAGATGATCGACTCGATCTACACGGCCGCGTCGGGGGCGGGCGACCGCTGGAGCGAGGCGCTCCGGCTGGGGATGGCCGCCTACCTGGGGTGGTGGCAGGAGCGCCCGGAGTACGCGCAGGCGTACTTCGTGGAGTTGCCGAGGGCGGGTGAGCGGGCCGTCGAGCAGCGTGACGCCGCCTACCGGCCCTTCCTCGACATGTTCGGGGCGCTGGCCGCGCGGGCCAGGCTGGAGGATCCCTCGCTGCCGCCGCTGCGTGCCGCGGTGCCCCGCCTGATCGTCTACGGGATCACCGAGTTCATCGCCTCGGAGGTGCGCGAGGGCCGCGTCGCCACTCTGACGTCGTCGGCCGGCGACCTCTACCACTACACGGTCGCCCTGCTCGCCGGCCCCGATCACGGCAACGCGACCACCCCTTCCGCCTGAACCAGCCAGCCTTCGGGGAAGCACTCCTCCGCCGCCATGTGGGCGACGGCGGCCAGCAGGCCGCCGTTGCCCGGCAGGTAGAGGGGCAGCAGGCCGGGCCACTGGTGGTTGTGGCCGCTGGCCAGGTAGGTGTTCTTCGGGGCGTCCATCAGCAGCGCGTCCACGGCGGTGTCAGGCTCACCGAGCCTGGCCGCGCACATGGCGAGCATCGGATAGTCCCAGCCCCAGGTGCTCTCCAGGTCCCAGTCGGCGAGCACGTCGTGCAGGGTGGCCCGCATGGTCTCGGGGTCGATCAGCGGGGTGGGCGGCACGAACCCGAGCGCGCCGGTCATCGAGGGGTGGTCGGTCCTGATCGTGTACGGCTCCACCCCGATGGCCGCGTAGACACCGTCGCGCACCAGCGGCCGGGCCAGGCCGTCCAGGACCCGCGCCCACTCCGGGTCGGGGCCCCGGCCGAGCAGGCCCCGCCACCGCTGGGCCGTCTCCAGCCCCCACCACCAGTAGGCCAGCTCGAACGTGGGATCGCGCACCGACCGCCTGGACTCGTAGTAGGACTCCTGCGCCGGGACCAGCGGCGGCCCCAGATGCCCGCCGCCCGCGAAGGAGGCCATGAACTCGGCCGTCTCGAACACCAGGTCCCGGTAGTCCTCCAGCGCCCCCGGGCGGACCCGGCGGAGCAGCTCCGCGAAGTAGATCAGGTGCGGCTGCTGCCAGACGATGAAGGCGCCGATCTCGCTCGGGCTCTCCCTGCCCTCCGGCCCCACCTGCTTGGGCCAGCGGGCGCCGCGGAAACCCTGCCGTCCGGCCGTGGCCCTGGCCCGCGGCAGGATCGAGCGGTACCACGGCAGGCTCCGCTCCAGCAGCTCGGGCCTGCCCCACAGGGCGAAGTGGGCGGCGTGCCACCAGTGCATCTCCAGGTGGAACTTGCCGCTCCAGGAGTTGACGGCCAGCCCGGTCTCCTGCGGCGGGGTGGAGCCCGCGCAGTTGACCGCGGTGAGGTACTGCGAGAGCACGACCCGGCGTTCGAGCTCGGGCGCTCGCGGGTCGGTGCTGCCGTCGAAGCTCACCGCTCCCCCGCTCGTCCAGAACCTCTCCCAGTGGGCGGCGGCAGCCGTACGGACCTGGGAGAAGGACGGGAGGGCGGCGCCGACGGGGTGGCGTGCGAACTCGACGACGAGCTCCAGATCGTCGCCCTGGATCAGGTACACGTGACCGCCGGGCGACGTGAGCCTCGCGGGCCCCGCCCATTCGGCGGCCACGTGGTACCGGTCCGCGTCCAGGACGCGGGTGAAGTCGCAGCGCGAGCCGTACGGCGTGCGCGTGAGCGCGTGCGTGGTGGTGTGCCTGTCGGGTTTGTCCCAGTCGGCGGTGGTGTGCCAGCCGTCGCTGGCGTAGGGGAAGGTGATCCTGATCCCCGCGCCGCCCACGACGCGGATGGCCAGCAGGTCCCGCTCGGGGTGACAGACCGTCTCCACCTCGTACGGCAGGCCGCCCAGCTCGAAGGAGCTGGACAGCGTGCCGGTCCACAGGTCGAGGGTCTGCGCCGACCGGCCGAGCGGGGTGGCCTCGTCGACGTCGAGGCCGATCCGGCCGAGATGCAGGCGGTGCGGGTTCACGTGCAGCCAGCCGCCCGCCTCGGTGGCCGGATACAGGTCCGGGTAGCCGACTCCGTCGTAGTCGGTGAGCGCGTCCTCCAGCACGTGGCCCTTGGGGTTGGGCATCGTGTGCCAGCCCCACTGCGCCTGCGTGCCCAGCGGCGCGAAGGTCTGCAGCCCGGTGGCGTCGGCGGTGAAGGCGAACTCCCCGTTGCCGACGGTGAGCGGGCACCCGGCGTCGGCGATGGTGTGCCGACGCACGAGCGTCCTCCTGTCGATGCTCACGCACACCCCGGCGTACCGGAGGCGCGCTGCTGGCGCATGGCGGTCACATCGCCCGCGACGGCCGACTGGGCCATCGGGCCGAGGTCGAGCACGACGTCGGTGAAGGCGAGCGACGCCTTGCGCATCGCCGGCAGGTCGATCGCCTCGGTGCCGAACTGCGGCGAGAACAGCGTCTTGGGCGCGGCGATGGGCGAGATGACGGGCAGCAGGTGCTGGTTGTACGGCGTGCCCTCGCCACCGAAGCCGCAGTGGTGCGGCACCGTGGCGAGATCGGCCGCCGACAGGCCCTTGAGGATCGCGGTGCGCTTCACGTCCCAGTACTGGATGTGGCCCTTGACCAGTTCACGCAGCGGCGTGCTCTCGCTGACGGGGACCATCAGCAGTTCGGTGAGGGTGGGGTTGGCGACGAGCTGCTTGCCTGGCAGGCCGTTCGGCCGGGCGACCGCGTCGTAGCGCTTGGCGCCGAGGTGCTCGAGCACGACGACGGAGGAGACCCCGCCCTGGTCGTACTCGGCGTCGAGCTGGGCGGCGAGCTGACCCGCGCCGCCCTCGCGGACGTCGGGGCCGGTCAGGTGCTGGTAGAGGTGGCCGGTCACGAACGCGAACTGCACGGTGCGCGGACGGCACTCCACCGGTAGCGACGACAGGTAGCGGGCCATCTCGATCATGGTGAGCGGGCCGTTGTCCCACACCGGGCTCATGCCGTCGGTGTGGCTCTCCACGACGATCTTCTGGGCGCTCCCACCGGGAAGCGTCGCGAGCAGGGTGCGGGTCGTCGTCGGCGTCCAGGCGGCGTTCACGGTCAGCGTGGCCTGGACCGGCTGTCCGGCGGCCAGCGCGTCCTTGATCTGCTTGCCCTGGTCGGCGCCGACGTACGCGCCCGGCACGCCGTACGGCAGGCCCTCGTAGGGCGCGTACATGCCCTGGATCTGCGCGTGCGGGAGCTGGCTGACCTCGATCACGCCCAGCGCGCCCGCGGCGGCGGCCGCCTTGAGGTCGGCGTCGGCCGCGGCCGGGGCCTCCATCGACTCCGAGCCGAGCAGGTTGATCGTGAGGCCCGGGTCGTACATGGAGTAGCCGAGGCCACCGAGCGGATAGAACAGCAGGTTGGGCAGGCTGGTCCACGGCAGGTCCCTGACGACGATCTTCCCGGCGGCGTTGGCCGCGGTGATGTTCGTTCCCGCGGCCAGGTGGACGAGCGGCGCCGAGACGCCACCGGCGCCGGTGGAGGAGGAGAACGGCACGGGGGCCGCGACCTGCACGGCCGTGCCGCCGACGGTCAGGCCGGTGCCGAGGCTGTCCCAGCGGTCGATGGCGTAGGGCAGGGAGGAGAACTGGAGGCCGGGGATGGCCGCCATCTCGTCCTCCAGCCAGTCGACGTAGTCGGCGTGCGCGGTGGAGCCGGTCGGCCTGGGGCCGAACGCCTCCTGCCGCTCGGCCAGGGTGCTCAGGCGGGCCTCGGAGGCGAACGCGGCGGGGTCGACCCTGACCGGGCAGGCCAGGGCGGCCGCCTGGGCGAAGGCCGGTTGCGCGGGCGCGACCAGCGGGAGGAGAAGGGCGAGGAGAGCGAGTCGTCTCACGTGGGGGGTCCTTCCATCAAATCGTTTTAATACGTGGTCCGCGACAGTCCCCCGACGTGCGGTTGGTTCTCAGAAACGAGGCGGTCCTGTGGTTCCGCGGACGATCAGCGTGGGCGAGACCGACGACGTCACCGATCGTGAGCGTCCCTCGATGCGTTCGACGAGCAGGCGCGCGGCGGTCGCCCCGATCACGTGCCCGTCCTGGTCGACGCTGGTGAGCGAGATGCGGTTGAGCGAGGCGATGCCGATGTTGTCGTATCCGGCGACGGAGAGGTCCTCCGGCACCGACAGACCCGCCTCGTCGGCGGCGCGCAGCACGCCGAGCGCCGCGATGTCGGCCCCGGCGAAGATCGCGGTGGGCCGGTCGTCGCGCGCGAGCAGTTCCCGCGCGCCCTCGAAGCCGCCCTCCTCGGTGAAGGAGGTGGCCAGCACGTCGTCCGCGAGTCCGTGGGCGCGCATCGCCTGGCGGTAGCCTTCGGCGCGCACCGTGTGCGGCAGTCCCTGGGCGCGGGCCCGCTCCAGGTGGGTGATGTGCGCGATCCGGGTGTGCCCGAGCCCGACCAGGTGGTCGACCACGAGCCCCGCCCCCATGACGTCGTCGTCGACGACCGCGTCGTAGGCCGCGGCGCCGCCGTGCCTGCCCACCACGACGACCGGGGTGGCCGTCGCGATGGCGGCGAGTTCGGCGTCCGTCATGACCGGCGAGATCAGGATGAGCCCGTCCATGCTCCGGTCGATCATGGCGTCGGTCATCCTGGCCTGCGTCTTGGGCTCGATCCCGCCGGGTCCGAGCAGGACCTGGTATTCGGTGTCGGCCAGCCGGCCGGTGACGCCCTCGATGATGTCGGGGAAGAACGGGTTGCGGGTGTCCGAGAGCATGACGCCGAGGGTGTAGGTGCGTCCGCGCAGGGCGCGGGCCGCGGCGTGCGGGCGGTAGCCCAGCTCGTCGATGGCCTGCGTCACCTTGGCCTGCATCTCCGCGCTCACGCCGTAGGCCCCGCGGACCACCTTGGACACGGCGGCCGTGGAAACCCCGGCTCGCCTGGCCACATCGGCGATCGTCACCCGTCCGCTCGTCACACGCCGTCCTTCATAGAGCCTTCGTAGAACGAACTACACACTTTTCTGAAACGTGAGGCTAGCCCGTCACTGCTACTCAGGTCTACCTCTTGACGGGCGATTCTCTCGTGCCCTAACAATGGAGAACGTTCTACATAATACTCCCCAACATGAACAGGAGCATGGGCGTGAGAGCACCATCTCGTCTGCTCGGCGCGGCGATCGGGGCCGCCCTCGCCCTGTCCCTCTCCGGCTGCGGTTCGTCCGCCCCGGAGGGGACCGGTCAGGTGAAGCTGACCCTGTGGCACAACAGCGCGGACCCGGCGCCGCTGCTGGAGATGTACAAGAAGTTCGAGAAGCAGTCCGGCCACAAGATCGAGCTCGTGTCGATCCCGTCCGACGGCTTCGAGGACACCACCCAGACCAAGTGGGCCACCGGCGACCGCCCGGACATCCTGGAGTACCACGCGACGACGAGCGGCCTGCTCGCCCTCAACCCGGCCGAGAACCTGCGCGACCTGACAGGCGAGGCGTACATCGCCAGGTCCGGCGACCTCTACCAGTCCGCCGGGTCCGTCAACGGCAAGGTCTACGCCGCCATCACCGGCTTCCCCCAGGTCTTCGGCCTCTACTACAACAAGAAGGTCTTCACCGCGGCCGGGCTGACCCCGCCCACGAACTTCGCCGAGCTCGCCGCCGCCTGCCCCACGCTCAAGGCCGCCGGGGTCACGCCGGTCTTCGAGTCGGGCGGGTCGATCTGGCCGGTGCAGATCCTGCCCATCCTCTACCTGGCAGGCGCCAACCAGTCCAACGCGTACGGCAAGGCCATCGCGGGCCACAGCAGCACGCTGGCCGACGCGGGCTCGCCCTTCGTCGCCGGCCTGACCGCCTACGCCAAGCTGAAGGCCGACGGCTGCTTCAACAAGGACATCGTCACCGCCAAGTTCGAGGACTCCATGAAGGCCCTCGTGACCGGCAAGGCCGCCATGGTCGCCCAGCACTCCGACATGCTCCCGGCCCTCCTCGCGGCCGCGGGCGGCGACCAGAAGACCGTCGACGAGTCCGTCGGCTTCGTCGGCCTGTCGAGCGACAAGCCGCTCGCGACCTACGCGCCCGGCCCGATCGGCACGTTCTACCTGCCCAAGACCGGTGACGCGGCGCGGGAGAAGGCGTCGCTCGACTTCGTGCGCTTCATGACCGGCCCGGCCTACGCCGAGTACGTCACCGCGTCCAAGACCTTCCCCGTGTTCAAGGACGTGCCTGACCCGCAGGGCGTCTCGTCCGTGCTGCAGGACGTCAAGAAGGCGTACGACACCGGCGCGGTGATCGCCTTCAACTCCGACATCCCCGGCATGGGCGGACTGGCCCAGCTCATGTCCGAGCTGATCGCCGGGCAGAAGGATCCGCAGAAGGCGGCGACCCAGCTACAGGGCCAGGTCGAGCAGGCGGCCAAGGCGGCAGGGCTGCCCGGATGGTGATGCGGAACAGGGCGGCCTGGCTGCCGTGGGCACTGCCCGCGATCGTGCTGGTCACGGTCTTCTTCGTCGCCCCGTTCCTGCTCAACGTCCGGTTCGCGTTCTCCTCCTGGACGAGCTTCCGAGCCGAGATCACCTGGAACGGGCTGGAGAACGTCCGCACGCTGATCGACCAGGACCTGCTGGCCAACGCGGTCACCGTGACCGTGCTGTACGCGATCCTGTGCATGGCGATCCAGAACACGGTCAGCCTCTCGCTGGCCCTGGCCCTCCAGCGGACCAGCGGGATCAACACCGTCTTCCGCTCGGCGTTCTTCCTGCCGACGCTCATCTCGCCGCTGGCCGCCGGATACATCTGGCGCGGGCTGCTCGCCCCCGACGGGGCGGTCAACTCCTTCCTCGGCATCGAGTGGGCGTGGCTGGGCGAACCGTCCACCGCGCTGGTGGTGGTCGCGTTCATCGACGCGTGGAAGTGGAGCGGGCTGATCACCCTCGTCTACATCGCGGGCCTCAACTCCATCCCGAAGTCGCTGCTGGAGTCGGCGAAGGTCGACGGGGCCGGGCCGTGGACCCGGTTCCGGCGGGTGGTGTTCCCGCTGCTCGCCCCGGCGCTGACCTTCAACGTGGCGGTCACGCTGGTGGGCGCGCTCAGCGCGTACGACGTGATCGCCGCCACCACCGGCGGCGGGCCCGGCGACCACACGCGGGCCCTGAACGTGGTGATGCGCCAGCAGTGGGGGCAGGGCTTCTTCGGCTCCGCCAGCGCGCTGGGGTTCACCGTGACGCTGTTGGTGATCGCCACCGCCGTGCCCCTCGTGTGGTGGCTGCGGCGCAGAGAGGTGACGGGATGAGAGCGGTCCTCAAGTACACGGCGCTGACGCTCTTCGCGATCCCGTGGGTGCTCGTGCCCATCTGGCTCGTGGTCGTCAACTCGTTCAAACCCGCGGGCGAGGCCGCCGAGCTGGGCCTCGGCCTGCCCAGGACGTGGGCGATCGCCGAGAACTACGGCATCGTGCTCGACCGGGGCGGCTACCTGATGGGGCTGGTCAACAGCCTCAAGGTGACCGTGCCGATCGTGGTGGCCGTGGTGTTCCTCGGCGCGGCGGCGGCGTGGGCGTTCGGGCGCAGCCGGTCGCGGTGGCTGCAGGCGGCCTACTTCGTGATGGGGCTGTCGATCCTGCTGCCGCCGTCGATCATCCCGACCGTCTACCTGCTGCGCGCCCTGTCGCTGGACGGCGGCTCGCTCGGCTACGTGCTGACGATGACCGGCTGCCGCCTGGGCATCGTGATCTTCCTGGCGACCGGATTCGTCCGGGCGTTCCCCCGCGACCTGGAGGACGCCGCCGCCATCGACGGCGCCTCCCGCCCGCAGGTCTTCGTCCGCATCCTGCTGCCCCTGCTGCGGCCGGTGCTGTTCGTCGGCAGCGTGGTCCTGATCATCAACGTCTGGAACGACTTCTTCTTCGCCCTCTTCCTGCTCCAGGGCAGCGCGAACGCCACGCTGCCGCTGAGCCTGTTCCAGTTCGCCTCCGGCACCTTGCAGAGCCTGAACTGGAACCTCGTCTTCGCCCACGTCCTGCTCACCACGCTGCCCCTCGTGGCGGTGTACGTCGTCGCGCAGAAGCGCGTCCTGGCCGGCCTTACGGAAGGTGCTCTTAAGGGATGACCACTCACGAAATCGCGCTCGACTGGGTCAGGCGCGAGATCAAGGAGGGGCGGCTGCCGTGCGCGGTGTTCGGCGCCGCCACCTCCGACGGGATCCAGGTGCTGGAGGCGTTCGGCGAGCACGACGGCCGCGCGACCAGGACCGAGGACCACTTCGCGCTGTTCTCGGTGACCAAGCCGCTGATGGGGCTGGCCGCCCTGCGCCAGGTCGAGCGCGGGCTGCTGTCGCTGCGCCGCCCGCTGCGGGACGTACTGCCGAACTTCGCGCGGCCCGATGTGACGCTCTGGCACCTGCTCACCCACACCAGCGGCATCGCCGAGCAGACGCTCACGCCCGACGACCTGCTGGAGCACCTCGTCACCGCGCCGTCGATGTTCGAGGCGGGCACGCTCAGCCACTACTCCAACCTGGCCTTCGCCGGGATCGCGGAGATGGTCCGCGACGTCACGGGCCGCGACGTGGCCGACGTGATCGACTCCGACCTGAACACGCTGGTGCCTGGCGGAGGGCGGATCACGTTCGACCCGGCGTGCGACGCGGCCGAGGTCCACGGCCTCGAACTGCTCGGGCCCGGCTTCGACTTCGACACGTTCGTACGGCTCCGCCACCCGGCAGGGGCGCTGTTCTCCCGCGCCGAGGACCTCCTGGCGCTGGGCGGGGCGCTGCTGCGCGGCGACCGTGCGCTGATCCACCCGACCACCCTGGCCGCCATGACCACCCCGCAGACGACGGGCCTGGTCAAGCTGCAGCCCGACCCGGTCAACGCCGGGCAGGACTGGGGACTCACCTGGAACCTGCGCCACTCGGCTCCCGGGCTGCTCGACCGGCGGCTGTACGGGCACGGCGGCGCCTCTGGGTGCCAGTGGTGGATGTACCCGGAGCAGGACGCGTGCTTCGTGCTGCTGATCAACGTGATGGCGCCGAGCCTGTCCGGCGTCGACGTCGACGGTCTGCACAACGCCTTCACCACCGGGCTCGATGCGTGAACCGGGATTCGGGGGTGGTCGGAGTGCAGGTCTCAGGCGCGCAGGCGCCGTTCATCCGTTCGGCCCCGCCCGGTTCACGGGCGGGCCTGACGTGCGGTCTGGCGGATCCGGTGGGCGTGGACGAGCCGTCGCCCCGGCTGTCGTGGGACGCCCGGCTGTCCAAGGAGGCCACCGTGGTGGTGTCCTCGGACGGGCGCGAGGTGGGGCGGTCGCCCGTGCCTGCCGGATCGCACGGCGTGGACGTGCCGGATGAGTGGCTGGCGCCGCTGACGCCGTACACGTGGAGTGTGGAAGGACACGCGACCGGCGCGTTCACCACGGGCCTGCGGGCGCGCGGTGGGTGGGACGCCCCCTGGCTGGCGGGCGACCCTCGGGCGGCGGTGAGCCTGCGCGGGTCGTTCACGTGGCGTCCCGCTCCCGGGCGCGCCTGGCTGGCCGCCACCGCGCTGGGCGTCTACCGGGCGCTGCTCAACGGGGTACGGCTGGGCGAGGAGGAGCTGGCCCCCGGCTGGACCGACTACGGCCACCGGACGCGCTATCGGCTGCTGGAGCTCACGGAGCTGCTCGTACCCGGCGAGAACGAGCTGGAGCTGTGGCTCGCTCCCGGCTGGTACGCGGGTAACGTCGCCGGCGGAGGCCCGCGCCGCTACGGCGACCGGCCGGCCGCCAGCGCCCAGGTGCTCGTGCGGGACGACGACGGGATCCGCCGCGTGCTCGCCACGGACGCGACCTGGACCCGGCGGGATCTCGGCCGCCCGCGCGCCGACCTGGTGATGGGCGAGACCGTCCAGGCCCCCTCCGGGCAGGTCGGACCCGCCGAGACGACGGCCGCCTCGGAGATCCTGGTGGAGGCCGACCCCGCTCCCCCGGTGCGGGTGATCGGCACGGTGCCCGCCGTGTCCGTGACCGAACCCGCGCCGGGCGTCCAGGTGGCCGACTTCGGGCGGAACGTCGTCGGGCGCGTACGGCTGCGCGTCGACGCGCCGGGCCCCGTACGGATCGTGGTGCGGCACGGGGAGGAGCTGACCGCGACCGGGCGGCTCTACACCGACAACCTGCGCACCGCGGACCAGCGTGACGAGTTCGTCCTCGGCCCCGGCTCGCACGTCGTGGAGCCCGCGTTCACCCTGCACGGGTTCCGCTACGCGGAGGTCACCGGCTGGCCGGGCGCGCTGACGCCGGACGACCTGGAGGCGGTGCTGCTGTCCTCCGCGCTCGCCGTCACCGGCTCGCTGACCGTGAGCGATCCCGCCGTACGGCAACTCGTCGCCAACATCGGCGCGTCGGCGGACGGCAACCTGGTGAGCGTGCCGACCGACTGCCCGCAGCGCGACGAGCGGACCGGCTGGACGGCCGACATCTCGGTGTTCGGCTCGACGCTCAGCTTCCTGCGGCACACGCAGGCGTTCCTGTCCGGCTGGGTGACGACGCTGATCGACGGACAGCGGGCCGACGGCGCGGTCCCGCATGTCGCGCCGGTCCTGCCCGAGTACGGATACGACTCCCCCGTGTGGTCCGACGCGCTGGTCGAGGTGCCGTGGCTGCTGTGGCGGCGCTACGGCGACGACCGCACGCTGCGCCGCGCGTACGACCCGATGCGGCGGTGGGCCGACTACTGCCTGGCCCAGGCCGAGGACGGCATCAGACCGGGCAGGGCCCTGGGCGACTGGCTGGCTCCCGGCACGGTCGAGACGCCCAAGAGCCTCATCGCCACCGCCGCCCTCGCCCGCAGCCTACGCCTGGTCGCACACGTGGCCGACGTGCTCGGCGAGCCGCACGCGCCGGAGTACGGCGAGGCGTTCACCCGCGTGTCGGGCGCCTTCCAGCGGGCCTTCCTCAGCGGGCCGAGGCTGCACACCGAGACGCAGACCGGCTACGCCGTCGCCCTCGCCTGGGACCTGGTCCCGCCCGAGGACCGGGCCGCGTCGGCGCAGGCGCTGGCCGAGCTGGTCCGCGCCGACGGACACCGGCTCATGACGGGCTTCGTCGGCACCCCCCTGCTGCTGCCCGTGCTGTCGGAGACCGGCCACCACGACCTGGCGTGCCGGATCTTCAACCAGGAGGGCTATCCGTCCTGGCGCTACCAGCTCCGCGCCGGGGCGACGACCATGTGGGAGCGGTGGGACGCCTGGCACCACCGGCACGGCCTGCAGACGCCGGCCATGAACTCCTTCAACCACTACGCCTACGGCTGCGTGGGCGACTGGCTGTTCCGGCACGTGGCGGGCCTGGGCGACGACCCGCGCGGGACGGGTGGCGGCTTCGGTGAGCTGCTGCTGCGTCCCGGCCCCGTCCCGCTGCTGCGTCAGGCGCACGCCCGCTACGAGAGCGCGTCGGGGACTGTCGAGTCGGGCTGGCGGGCCGGACCCGACGGGGTCCAGTTCACGTTCGCCGTCCCGGAGGGCGTGACCGCCCGCGCGGTGCTGCCCGTGCGCGGCGCGTGGGACGGGATGACCGTCAACGGCACCTTCCTCATGGGCCTCAGCGAGCAGCTGCCGACCACCAGGCTGGCCGACGGGGGCTGCGCCCTGAACCTGCCGCCGGGCCGCTGGTCGTTCACGGCCCCCGCGGCGGCCACGGCCCACCTCCTCCAGGAGTGGGACGACCTGGGCTAATGAACTGCTTGTGAGGCTCGCGGTCACCACTCGTGTTGCTTCTCGTCACTGAGTGGTGACCTCGGGGGTGGCAGGTGTGTGCCGGCGGGATGGGTGACAGCAGGCTGCCTCCATCGATGCTGACCGAGGATGAACGTGTGGTCGTGGCGGGCTGGGCGATGAGCCCCGTCCCGGTGTCTACCCCGCACCCAGTGCCCGGCGACGGCATTCGCCGGTCACTGGTGTGAACGGAATCCGCGCCACCCGAGGAAGCAGAGCGAACCTGGACGACACCGGGTGTGCGGGGCGAGCATCATGGTCGTGACCGAGCGCCCCCTTGTCGGACGAGACGCCGAACTGCGCACCCTGCTGGCCCTGTTGGACGGACTGAAGGAGGGCGGCGGCGCGCTCGTGCTGAGCCGCCGACACCAGGACCCTTGCGCTCGTCTCCGCCGTCAATGAGAACGACGCGATCAAGCTGAGTCCGTGCCACCCTGCTCGCCGCCGCCTGAGTTCCACGTGCGCTGAATAACCGCCCGGCGCGCCTTAATCACCCGGAGCGCGGAACTTATTGATCAGCAGTTTTGCCGAAGCCCCCAATAATGCGACGAACCCGACCCCGAGGAAGACGGAGGGAAGCAACGCCAAGGCGCCGATGGGCCATAGGCCGCTGTTGTCCGACGTAGCCGCATCGACGGTCCAGGACAACCACGTCACACCTGCGATGCTGAGCGTGCCTATCTTTGGGTGACCGCGCCAACCGGCAAGGGCAGCGAGAATTCCCAGAACGATTACCAGCCCAGCCACCTGCCACGCCTGATAGGGGCCGCTGAGACTACCGTCCGGCTCGACATCCTTTTCCCGGTCCCACCCCAGCCATGCAAGATAGTTCACCAAAGACGCAACGGCCAGAATCACACCAAGGCGAGTGCCCGCCCCGAGGCGACGAGCATGGGATGCTCCCTCATTTGCCACAGTCCCCACTCTTTCGACGGATCCGATCGTCCGCAGCATATGTGCTGCGGAATTGGCTCATCGGGATCAAGGGCGGCGCTCCGCGCCGCCTCGCGGCCCCGCCCTGCCCGGCGAGACCACCCGACTACAGTTCGTCGTGCGCTTCCGCATTCCGTCGGGCCTCGCGCTCCGCCCATTCACGACGCTGAGCCGCGCGCTCCGCCGTCACACGCACATGGAGACTTGAATTCCGTCGCGCCTCATGCCTGATCGCCAGCCGAACCGCCCAGTAGATGAGAAAGAACAAAACCGCTGCCGGAACGACCCAGGTCATCAGCAGAAACAGATATGTCCCAACCATCGATCGACCCTCCGAATAGGGAAGAACAAGTGTCCCCGATCTGCCATTCAACGTCTACCGATCGCCCGGCGAGCTGAGCCGGCCGCGAGGCGGACGTCAACTGCCGGCAAGGCGTTGAGGGAGTCCCGGCGTTCCGGAGGCTGCCGGGCTCTCCGCTCGGAGAGCGGTGGCCAGGAGGGCGCGGGCTTCGGCCGCCGGGGGAAGGCCCGCGTTGTCACCGTACGTCGCGACGATGGCGGCGGCCAGGTGGGTGCCGATCCGGGCGGCCGCCTCGGGGGGTGCGCCGCTGAGGCGGGCTGCCAGGTAGCCGCCGAGCATGGCGTCGCCCGCGCCCACGGGGTCGAGGACGGTGGCGGCGGCGCTCGGCATGTGGCGGGGGGCGCCGTCGGGGCCGGCGTACCAGACCCCGTCGGGGCCGCCCTTGAGCAGGACCTCGTCGACGCCGGCGGCGTGTGCCGCGGCGAAGACGTCCTCGGGGTGTGTGGCGCCGAGCAGGTCGGCGGATTCGTCCTGTCCGAGGGCGAGGAGGCCGACGCGGTCGAGCATCGGGCGCAGGGCGTCGGCGATGCGTTCGGTCGGGGCGAGGTTGGGCCGGAAGTTCGGGTCGAGGACGACCATCGTTCCGGCCCGGTGTGCGCCGGTGATCAGGGAGCGGACGAGATCCAGGGGTCCCTGCCCCAGCGCGGCGGTGATGCCGGTGAAGACGACGGCGCGGGGGCGGCACGCCAGGATCCGGGCGGCGTCGTCGCGCCCGAGGGCCGCGGCGGCGGAGCCGCGCCGGTAGTAGTGGACGCGCCGTTGTCCGTCCGGGCGGACGTCCTTGAAGTACACCCCGGTGGGACGCTCCGGATCGACCTCGACCAGATCGGCGGCCACACCCAGGGCGCGGGCCTCGGCGACCACGCGGAGCCCGAACGGGTCGTCGCCGACGCGAGAGGCGAACGAAGCGCGCAGGCCCAGCCTCGCCACCGCGGCGCAGACGTTCAGTTCGGCCCCCGCGATGTGGACCTCCAGGTGGTGCGCCGAGCCCAGTGCGTCGCCCGCGGGTGGTTGCAACAGCAGCATCGCCTCTCCCACGGCGACGACGTCGGGCGAGGTCACCGGGTGTCGGCGCAGGTCATCGGTCACGCTCATGGTGCTCCTCGCTAGGGGGTACGGCGTCGCCGGCATCGGCAATGGGGGCGTCCTCTCCACCCCTTCATCGAGACGCGGCAGCCCGGCCGAGGGCGGCGGGAGTGCTCATCGCCCGGACTCGCCGAGGTGTCCGAGCGCGCGGCGGATATCGTCCACCGCGTCGACCAGCGCCTTCATCGGCGTCCGGAACGTCAGGGCGCTGATGCTCACCGCGCCCGAGGGGGTGGTCCGCGAGGTGACGTACACCGGCAGGGCGAGGCAGTTGATCCCGACCTCGTTCTCCTGGTCGTCGACGCCGTAGCCGCGCTCCCGGGTGGCTTCAAGCTCGCGGTGCAGGCCCTCGACCATGTACACGGTCCGAGATGTCCGACGCGCCAGCGGCGCGTCGGCGATCCACTGCTCGACCGCCTCCCGCGTGTCCAGTCGGTGGGCCAGCAGCAGCTTCCCGACGGCTGTGGCGTGCGCGGGGGCGCGACCGCCGATCGTGGAGGCCAACCGGACAGCGCCGCTGGGCGGGTCGACCTTGGCGCGGTAGACCACCTCGCGGCCGTCGAGCACCGCGTAGTGCGCGGTCTCGCCGAACCGGGCGGCCAGCGTCTCGAGCACCGGGCGGATGCGTACGTGCTCGGGGCGGGCCTCGTGGTGGGCGAAGGCCATCCGGAGGAACTCGTCGCCGAGCACGTAGTGACCACGTGCGTCCTGGTCGGCCAGACCGGCTCGGCGCAGCGCGCCGAGCGCCCGGTGCACGGTCGGCTTGGGGCTGTCGATGACCCGGGTCAGTTCCTCCAGGCCGATGCCGTCCGGATGGCGGGCCAGTTCCTTGAGGACCGCGAGGACCCGGTCCGACCCGACGAGACGGTTGTCGTCGGCCCGCCCCGTGCCGCTGTCTTCTGGGGCTGTCGCGTGATTCGGCGTCCGCGTATCCTTCATCGCGTTCCAAAAGATAGACTAACGTATCAATTATTGGAAGGCGATCTTCAGTGCAGCTCCGTAGCGCCCAGTGGTATGCGGGCCAGGACCGTAACCCCTACATCCACCGGGCATGGACGCGTCGCGGTGGCTCCGACCTGGACTTCCTCATCGGCTCCAGCGACTCGGAGGTGAGCCGTGAGTCGCACTGACCGGCGCGTACGGCACGTCCCGGACCGGCGCCGCGACGACGACCTGCTGTCACCCGATGCCGGACTGCTGGCCGCGCTGGAGGAGGCCGCGCCGGGCGCGGTCGCGGCCCGCGCCTCCGACCGGCTGTCGTTCGCCCACGACGCCTCGCACTACCTGCTCGTCCCCCAGGCAGTGGTGACCCCGCGGGACCCCGCGCAGGTGGCCG
Source organism: Microtetraspora sp. AC03309 (assembly GCF_020826795.1). Taxonomy (NCBI): domain Bacteria; kingdom Bacillati; phylum Actinomycetota; class Actinomycetes; order Streptosporangiales; family Streptosporangiaceae; genus Microtetraspora; species Microtetraspora sp. AC03309. Next base: position 94,869 of record NZ_JADDIL010000027.1, read on the forward strand.
CGCTGCTGCGGGTCGGCGCTGCGGGGGGCGTGCCGCTGACGTTCCGCTCCGGCGGCACCAGCTTGTCCGGCCAGGCCACCGCCGACGGTGTGCTGGTCGACACCAGGCGCCACTTCCGTGGGATCGAGGTCCTCGACGACGGCGCGCGGGTCCGGGTGCAACCCGGCGCGACCGTGCGCGCCGTCAACACCCGGCTCGCCCGGTACGGGCGCAAGCTCGGGCCCGACCCGGCCAGCGAGTCCGCCTGCACGATCGGCGGCGTCGTCGCCAACAACTCCAGCGGCATGGCCTGCGGCACCGAACTCAACACGTACCGGACACTCGAGTCCGCGCTGCTCGTGCTGCCCAGTGGCACGGTGATCGACACCGGCGTGCCGGACGCCGACGACCGGCTGCGCGCCCTCGAACCGGACATCCACGCCGGGCTGGCCCGGCTGCGCGACCGCGTGCGCGGCGACTCCGCGTCCGTGGCGACCATCGAGCGGCTGTACGCCATCAAGAACACGATGGGCTACGGCGTGAACTCCTTCGTCGACCACACCCGCCCGGTCGACATCCTCGCCCACCTGGTCATCGGCAGCGAGGGCACGCTCGCCTTCGTCGCCGAGGCGACCTTCCGCACCGTCCCGGCGCACCACCACGCCGCCACCGGACTGCTGCTGTTCCCCGACCTCGCCGCGGCCACGGGTTCACTGCCGGCCCTCGTCGAGGCGGGCTTCGCCACCGTCGAACTGCTCGACGCCACCAGCCTGCGCGTCGCCCAGCGCGACCCGGAGGCGACCGCGGAACTACGCGGCCTGGCCGTACGCGACCACGCGGCGCTGCTGGTCGAGCACCAGGAGCCGACGGCCGAGGCGCTCGGGGAGCGGGTCGCCGGGGCCGGGCCGGTGCTGCGCGGCCTGCCGCTCGTCACCCCGGGCGCGCTGAGCGGCGACGCCGCGACGCGGACGGCCCTGTGGCACATCCGCAAGGGCCTGTACACCGCCGTCGCCGGTGCCCGCCCGTCCGGAACGACCGCGCTCCTGGAGGACGTCGCGGTCCCCGTGGGCCACCTGCTGGAGACCTGCACCGAGCTGACCGGCCTGTTCGACCGGCACGGCTACACCGGGAGCGTCATCTTCGGCCACGCCAAGGACGGCAACATCCACTTCCTGCTCAACGAGGACTTCGACCGCCCGGAGAACCTGTCCCGCTACCTGGCCTTCACCGAGGACATGGTCGACCTCGTGCTCGGCCAGGACGGCACGCTCAAGGCCGAGCACGGCACCGGCCGCATCATGGCCCCGTACGTCCGCCGCCAGTACGGCGACGAGCTGTACGACGTGATGTGCGAGGTCAAGCGCCTCATCGACCCCAGCGGCCTGCTCAACCCCGGCATCCTCCTCAACGAGGACGAGTCCGTGCACATCAGCCACCTGAAGTCCACTCCCACGGTCGAGCCCGAGGTGGACCGCTGCGTGGAGTGCGGCTACTGCGAGCCGGTCTGCCCCAGCAAGGACCTCACCACCACGCCCCGGCGGCGGATCGTGCTGCGCCGGGAGATCGCCCGCGCCCGTGAGAGCGGCGACGCCGAGCTCCTGCGCCGCCTGGAGGAGGAGTACCGCTACGACGCCGTGGACACCTGCGCCGTGGACGGCATGTGCCAGACCGCCTGCCCGGTCCTCATCGACACCGGCGACCTGACGCGGCGGCTGCGTGCGGAACAGCACGGCCGAGCCGCCCAGGGGGCCTGGCGGAGCGCGGCCCGGCACTGGGACGGCGCGACCCGCGTGGCCTCGGTCGCCCTGACCGCCGCTCGCGCGGTGCCCCCGGCGCTGCCCCGGGCCGCCACCGCCGCCGGGCGGGGCCTACTGGGCGCGGACACGGTGCCCGAGTGGTCGCCCGAACTGCCCCGCGGGGGCACCCGGCGCCGCGCACGACCGTCGCAGGCGCCCACGGCGGTCTACTTCCCGGCCTGTGTCTCCACGATGTTCGGCCCGGAGGCCGACGGGGGCGTGCGCGACGCCTTCCTGACGCTGTGCGACCGCGCGGGCCTCGCCGTACGGGTGCCGGAGGGCATCGCCTCCCTGTGCTGCGGCACGCCGTGGAAGTCCAAGGGGCTCACCGAGGGCCACACGGCCATGCGCGACCGGGTCGTCCCCGTGCTGCTCCGCGCGACGGAGAACGGGGCGTTGCCCGTCGTGGTCGACGCGTCCTCCTGCACCGAGGGCCTGACTCACATGCTGGCCGCCGAGGGCATGGAGGTCGTGGACGCGGTCGCGTTCGTGGACGCCGCCGTCCTGCCGCTGCTGCCCGCGGCCCGGCGGATCCCGTCGCTCGTCGTGCACCCCACCTGCTCCTCCGCGCGGCTCGGCCTCGACCCCGCGCTGCTGCGGGTGGCCGCCGCCGCCGCGGAGGAGGTCGTACGGCCGGATGACTGGGGGTGCTGCGCTTTCGCCGGCGACCGGGGTCTGCTGCACCCCGAGCTGACCGCCTCGGCCACGGCGGCGGAGGCGCGGGACGTGCGGGGGCGTACGGCCGCGGCCCACGTGTCGCTCAACCGCACCTGCGAACTCGGCATGAGCCGGGCGACCGGACAGCCCTACCGGCACGTGCTCGAAGTCCTCGAACACACAACCCGTCCGCTATCCGCCTGATCCCCGACCCCGGCGAAAGGACCATGGCCACGGAGTAGGAGGCCGGTGGGACCTGGACCGTACGGGTGCTCACCCGTGCCCGAGCGGTGCCGGGGTGGTTTTCTCGGCGTACGGCGATGGTGGCTACGCACGGAACTGCGGGGCATCGCCCCCGACCCCGGGATCGCAGCCCGGCGGCACAGCGTTTCGAGGTGCATGCGCTCGCTCGGGCACGGTCGCGCAGGCGCCCGTGAGGCGAAGGAGTTGCTGAATCCACGCTTCGATCGGATCCGGCGCCGCAAGCACGACATTCGCCATGTGGTTCCCCCGACTGACTGATAAGGGCAAAAAGGGCTTCCCGCTGCGCTGCGGGCGAAGGTGATCTATCCGAGACCTGCCCCCGTTCGGCGGCGGCGACACCGGACGCGCTACGGAGAGTGACTGCCCGTTGTGGATCGTCATTGACGGGAGTTCCTCTGCAGCGACGACCTGGAGGCCCTGGGCGGGGTGATCTTCGGGATCGCCGCCGCCGCTCCGTGTGGGGCCACCCTTCCCGGGTAGCGGCCGAGACCAGGGGGTGGCGCGCATGAAGCGGAGAAGATCCCGGGTGGTCGTGGTCGCGGCGATCGAGGCCGAGCTGTGCGCGGACGGGCTGGTCTGGCGGTACTCGGCGAGTGATCGGCCCCAGATGATCGACGGACTGCCCGAACAGCAGGAGGGGCGTTCATCGCCTGCACCCTGTGGCTCGCGGACAACTACGTACTGCAGGGGCGGTGGTCCGAGGCCGGACAGGTCGTGGATCGCGTGCTCGGCCTGCGTAACGACGTGGGGCTGCTGTCAGAACAGTACGATCCGCGGGCCGGGCGGATGCCGGGCAACTTTCCGCAGGCACTGTCGCATCTCGCCTTGGTCGACGCCGCCGCCGAAATCACCAGCGTCCGTGGCCCGAGCCGCCGCCGGGCCGAAGGCGGGACGCCTTCACCTGAAGTGAGCGACGGGAAGGGGAGGCAAGAGCAATAGCCACCTGCGATGCCCCCAAGCCTGTCGGTCCCGGATGGAGAGCCGGAACCGACTAATGACCGTCGTTTCCGCCGTCGGCTCATACTGGCGCCGCCCGGCGACCAACGGGATCATCCTTCTACGCGCGCGGCATACCTACGCGCGAGACGTCGCGACCGCCGCCGCCTCAGAAGAGAGCACCCGCTAACGGCGATCGACTCAGGTCGCACCGCCGCCGAAATGTGTCACGATCCGCTTCCGGAGCGCCGCCGCGTCCGCGTCGTTGAGTTCGTCGAGGATCGTCAGAGCTGCCTGCCAGCGGTCGCGGGCCTGGGCGATGTCACCCGTCGCGGCGTATGTGTCGCCGAGGTGGGTGAGGGCGGCGGCTTGGAACGAGCGGGCACCCACCTCCTGGAACAGGGCGAGGGCCTGCTGGAAGCAGTCGATCGCCTCGTCGAAGCGGCCGAGGTGGTGATGGGCGTAGCCGATGCTGTCCAGCGTGCCCGCCTGGCCGTACCGAGAGCCGATCTGCCGCTGCAGGATGAGGGCCTGCTCGCCCGCGGCGAGGGCCTCGGCGTAGTCCCCCACCCGGGTGCGGCACCAGCCGACCATGTTGAGGGCGTTCGCCTGCCCGGTGACGTGGTCTGCCGATCGAAACAGAAGCAGGGCCTCCGAGGCGTGGTCCAGCGCCGTGCGATAGTCGCCCTGTCCCTCCAGCGCCAGTGCGAGACTGATGTGCACGTTGGCGCGAGCGGTGTCGTCGCCGTGTCCGGTGGCCAGTTCCAGCGCCTCCCCCAGGTGGGCACGCGCCTCATCGAAGCGGCCGAGCTGCGCGCAGGCGGTGCCGAGGACGCGGAGCACCCTGATCTGACTGGTCCGGTCGCCGAGACGCCTCGTGGCCTCCAGCGCTATGCGCTGTACGGTCATACGGTCGGTCCAGTGCCCCCGGCGTTCCAGGAACTCGGTCGTGGTCCAGGCCAGTTGCCAGGCGTGGACGTCGAACCCTGATCGGTGCGCGTGCCCCACGGCCGCGAGCAGGTTCTGGTGCTCAGCGGCGAACCAGTGCGTCGCCCGCTCGGAATCCGGCACCTCACCCCGTGTCACTCCCGGCCCGGGTTGCGCCACCACCACCGGATCACGGTGAGGGTTGAGCGACATGGCCGCCGTCTGGGCGGTGTGCAGGTAATGGTCGAGTAGCCGGTGTGTCGCCGCGTACCCCTCGGCGGCATCGTCCCGCCGGGAGAGTTCGGCGCTGTACGCCCGGAGCAGGTCGTGCGAGGCGAACCGGCCGGGCCGGTGCTCGGTGACCAGGCCCGCCGCGGTCAACTCGGCGAGCAGGCCACGCGCCGTCTCCGACGTGACCCCGGCGAGGCTCGCCGCGGCCGCCGTGGCGATGTCGGCGCCCGCGGTCAGCCCGAGCAGACGGAACATGCGTGCCGCGGCAGGCCCCAGCGTGCGGTACGACCAGGAGAGGACCGCGCGGACCTCGCCGGCCTCGTCCCCTGCGCTGAGGAGGTCGAGCCGCCCGCGCTCGTCGCGCAGCTCGTCGGCGAACACCGACAGCGGGGAGGCTGGATGTCCGGCGGCTCGGGCGGCCACGATCGCCAGTGCCAGGGGCAGCCGCGCGCACCAGGTGATGATCTCGTCCATCGCATCGGGTTCGGCGGCGGCGCGCTCGGGGCCAAGGCGCCGCGCCAGCAGTTGCCGCGCTTCGTCGGCGGCCGGCGGAGCCAAGGCGAGCGGATGGGCGCCTTCCACGGCGACGAGGCTGGTGAGCTGGTTGCGGCTGGTCACCAGCACCATGCTGCCGGGTGCCCCGGGCAGCAGTGGTCGTACCTGCTCGGCGTCGCGGGCGTTGTCCAGCACCACCAGCATTCGGCGCCGGGCGAGCAAACTGCGGTACAGCGCCGTCTGCGTGTCCACGTCGGACGGCAGGCTCGAGGCCGGGACGGCCAGGGCGTGCAGGAACCCGCCGAGTGCCTCGCCCGGTGTCATCACCGGCCCGTTCGGGGCGAATCCGCGGAGGTTGACGTAGAGCTGGCCGTCGGGGAACCGTGCGGCGGCCCTGTGGGCCCAGTGCACCGCCAGAGCCGTCTTTCCCACGCCCGCCGTACCCGACAGCGTCGCGATGAGGACCGCGGTGGGCTGGTCGGCAGCACGGGAGACGATCTCATCGAGTTCGGCGATCTCGGTGCCGCGCCCGGTGAACCCGCGCACGTCCAAAGGGAGTTGCGCCGGTGGCGTGGTCCGGACGTCCGCGGTCGCCGGTGAGGCCGTGCCGGTTTCGGCCGCCGTCGGCGGTGCGGGTGCCGGTCCGGACTCCCCTCCGTTCCCGCGCAGGAGCGCCCGGTGCAGCTCGCGCAGTTCCTTTCCAGGGTCCAGGCCGAGCTGGTCGGCCAGCCGTCGCCGAAACGTGTCGTAGCAGTCCAGAGCCTCCGGGACGCGTCCGGCGGCGTGCAGAGCACGCATCAGCGCCGTGACCAACGGCTCCGCCAAGGGGTTCTCCAGCAGCAGGTCGGCGAGCGGCCCGATGACCGTGACCGCTTCGCCCAGGCGTAGTTCCGCCTGCGCCCAGCGCACCGCCGCGTCGAGGTGCTGCTGGTGCCATGCCTGTCGCACGCGGTCCACCCAGTCGCCTTCGATGCCGCAAAGGGGGGTGCCCCGCCACAACCCCAGAGCCTGCCGCAGCAGCCCGGCTTCCTCCGTCTCCGCGCATTTCCCGCTTCGCGCCTGTCCGACGAGGCGCCTGAAACGATGCAGGTCGATGCTGTCGGGATCGACGTCCAGCACGTACCCTCCGCTGCGGCGCCTGAGCCGCGCCGATCCTTCCTCGCCGGTGCTCACCTGCTCCAGCACCCGCCGCATCCTGGCCAGGTAGACGTGGAGCGTGTGCCGTGCCCGCTCCGGCGGAGCCTCGCCCCACACCCGATCGACCAAGGTTTCCGCAGGCACCGGCCGTGGGGTGTCCACCGCCACGGCCGCCCACACGGCCCGCTGCCGCGGAGGTCCGAGATCCACCGGCCGGCCTGCCGTCCACAATTCCATCGGGCCCAGCATGCGTAACTCCACGATGCTCTCTCCCCCGTAAGCGCGAGCTCTGCCGGTTCTCACGTCGACCAGGTGATTAAGAAATCTGCAGGGTTTTGGCCACTTTCCTGGCCGATGCTGAACCCGTGATCACCCCCGTGTCAACCGGGTTCACGGGGGACGAAGTATGGACCGAACCGCCCGGAAGCGTGATCGGCGACTTCGGTCCGAAACGCGAAGGAGAGCATCGTGAGCCGTCTCATCGACCGGATGATCGATCGGATCGTCCCCAAGACCACCGCGTCCGCCTGTGACTACCGCGACGTGTGCAACGCGGCCGGTCATCCGGGCCTCTGGTGGCGCGAGTGCTGTGCGCAGACCGGCTGCAAGTGGACCTACGTCGGCTCCTGCTGACCGGCGGTCGTGACGACACCGGGTGGCGGCGCCATGCCGCCACCCGGGCTTCCCGCGAGGAGTGACATGGGCATGGAGTACGTGAGGGCGGCGTGCGCCACCCTGATCGCTGTGGTCTTCGCGGCCTCCGCGGTGTCGAAGCTTCGGGATTTCAGAGGGTTCGCCCGATCACTTCCAACGCTCGCCCCGGTCAGTGCCCGCCTGGTCCGGCCGCTGGCCCTGGTCGTGGTCGCCGCGGAGACGGCGACCCCGATCCTTCTGGCGGTGCCCCGGGCGGCCTCGTACGGCTTCGCGCTCGCGTGCGCCCTGCTCACCGCGTTCACCGCCGCGATCGCCGGCGTCCTACGACGGGGGCGGCAGGCTACGTGCCGGTGCTTCGGCGCGTCCAGCGAGCCCGTCGGTCGCCGTCACCTCGTCCGCAACGGCGCGCTGTTGATCAGCACGGTCCTCGGCGGGCTCGCGCCACAGGGCCTTCCGGCTCCGGCCGGTCTGGCGGTGGCGGCCACGGCGGGTGTCGCCGGAGCGATCCTGATCATTTCTTTCGACGACGTCGTCGACCTGTTCGCGAGGAGCTCCTGATGCCCTACCTTGCCGCCGCCGTGGTGTTGCTCGGTGTGCTGTGCCTGCTGAACCTGTTGCTCGTGATCGGGGTCCTGCGCCGGCTGAGAGCGCAGTCCGTCCAGACGGGCGTCGCAGCGGGGGCGCCGTCCGCGCTGGGGCCGCGCTCTTCCATCGGGGAGTTCACCGCCGTCACCACTGACGGCGAGCTGGTGTCCGCCGCCACCTTGACCGGGGTGGTGGGTTTCTTCTCCTCCGGCTGCGAACCCTGCCATCGGCTGCTGCCGAGTTTCGTCGAGCATGCGCGGAAACTGGGGCGCGAGAACGTGCTGGCAGTGTTCGGCGGCGACGACGAGGCGGCGGTGCGGGCACTCACAGCTGTCGCCCGGGTCGTCGTGGCCGACCGCGACGGCGGAGCGGTGGCGCGCGCGTTCCAGAACACGTGGACCCCCATGCTGTACCTGATCGGCGACGACCACAGGATCATCGCCGTAGGCGCTCGCATGGAGGAATTGCCCCTCCCGGACCGGTACGACAGGGCCGCGGGCAAGGGGCGGCGGTGAGCGCCGTAGCGAAGAAGGATCTGCGCATCAGCCTGCGAGAGCAGCGCGCGTCCATCGCCGAGGCCCTCTCGCTCATCTGGCGGGCGGCATCGGTGGACGTGACGGTACTCCTGCTGCTGACCTTCGTCGCGGCCGCGGCGCCGGTCGCGACCGCGTGGCTGACCAAGCTGGTACTCGACCGGTTGACGACTCCGGGCGGCGCGGTCGCGGGACTCGCGCTCGGACTGGCCGTCACCGGACTGGGAGCCGCCGTCCTCCCGGCGATGGTCCGTCACCTCAGGGCCCACATCGGCCGAGCCGCCAACCTGGCCGCCACCGAGCGGCTGTTCGTGGCGGTCGGACGCCAGGTCGGGCTGCGCGCCTTCGAGGATTCGGCATTCCATGATCGCCTCCGGCTGGCCCAGGGGGCCACCGGTCGCATCGCCGAGTTGGTGGACGGCATCGGCAACGGTCTCGGCGGCGTGCTCTCCCTCGTCGGTTTCGTGGCATCCCTGCTCATCCTCAGCCCGGTGATGACGACCGTGGTGCTCCTGGCCGCCCTTCCCGCCCTCGTCGCCGAGCTGTATCTCGCACGGCGCCGAGCGAGCACTGAATGGAACGTCGAAAGGTACTACCGGCGGGAGTTCTTCTATATCCAGCTGCTCACCGGGGTGGCCGCGGCCACGGAGATCCGCCTTTTCGGCATCGGGGCGTTCCTGCGCGCCCGGATGATCGGCGAACGACTGTCGGCGGACGCGGCGATCCGGCGGATGGACCTGCGGGAACTCCGCACCCAGGCCGGACTGACGGTGCTGAGCGCGGGGGTGACCGGGGTCGGCCTGTGGTGGGCGATCGCCGCGGCACGGCGCGGCGAGCTGAGCATCGGAGACGTCTCCATGTTCCTCGCGGCCGTCGGCGGCGTGCAGTCCGCCCTGGGGACGCTGAGGTCGTCGATTACCGGCTGGCAGGCGAGGCTGCTCGCCTTCGCCCACTACGTCGCCGTCGTAACGGCCGAACCGGACCTGCCGCACGCGGAGCAGGGGAACGCACCGACGCTGCGGCAGGGCATCGAACTGCGGGACGTGTGGTTCCGCTACAGCGACGACCATCCCTGGGTCCTGCGTGGGGTGAACCTGACCATCCCGCACGGATGCGCCGTCGCACTCGTCGGGCTGAACGGTGCGGGAAAGAGCACGCTGGTCAAGCTGCTGTGCCGGATGTACGACCCGACCCGAGGTCAGATCTTGTGGGATGGAACGGATCTGCGCGACATCCCCCCGGCCATGCTGCGCGAGCGGATCAGCGCCGTGTTCCAGGACCACATGAACTACGACATGACGGCCCGCGACAACATCGGCCTCGGCGACCTGAGCGCACGGCACGACCAGGGACGCGTCGCGGAGGCGGCCGCACGTGCCGGGCTGCACGACACGCTCGCCGCCCTTCCCCGGGGTTACGACACGCCCCTCACCCGCATCTTCGTGATCGGGGACGACAAGGACGATCCGGCGACCGGCGTCGTCCTGTCCGGCGGTCAATGGCAGCGGCTCGCGCTCGCCCGGGCCTTCGTGCGAAACGACAGGGATCTGATGATTCTCGACGAACCGAGTTCCGGCCTGGATCCGGAGGCCGAACACGAGATCCATACCCGCATGCGGGAGTACCGCGCGGACCGGACCAGCCTGCTGATCTCTCATCGGCTCAGCGCCGTCCGCGACGCCGACTACATCGCCGTCCTGGACGACGGACGGATCACCGAACACGGGTCGCACGACGTGCTGCTCGCCTCCGGCGGCAGCTACGCCAGGCTCTTCCGGCTCCAGGCCGCCGGGTACCAGGAGGCCCTGTGAAGCTTGCTCTTCCGGCCGCCGGGATACTGCTGGCCGTCGGCCTGCTGGCGCTCTGGGCCCGCCGCGGCTTCCTGGCCACGACCGTCCGCGGGACGAGCATGGAACCGACGTTGCGACCGGGCGACCGCCTGCTGGTCCGCAGGACGAAGCGTGTCCGCGCGGGACAGATAGTCGTCTTCCTCTACTCCGGCGGGCCGCACACCGAAGAGCCCGTACCCGAGCGGGACCGCACGCTCCTCATCAAGCGGGCCGTGGCCGTGCCGGGTGACCAGGTGCCTGTCGAATGGGAGCATCCGGATGTCCACGAAGTGGCGGGCACGGTGGTGCCGCGCGGAGCTCTCGTCGTGCTGGGCGACAACCGTGCGACCAGCTGGGACTCCCGGCACTACGGTCTGGTGCGCCACGACCGCTTCGTCGGCGTCGTGATCCGGCGGCTACCCGGACGGGAACCGTCCGAAGGGGATACGGCGCACGGGGCCATGGCGCGCTTGCGCCCGGACCACCTCGCCGCCCGCGAGCAGTGATCGCCCGACGAACGTGGCGAGGCCGAGTGTGATGGCCACGGGCCGGTCCATCGAAGGATCCGCCCGCCGTACGGGAGCCGCCCTGTCGATGAGCAGGCCTATACCCGATGTGCTTCCCCACGGTCTGGCTCGGTGATCTGCTTGGGGAGTTGCTGTGACCCCACCGTCCACGGCCAGAGTTTCTCGGGGTTGCGTACCGCCCAGATGCGCTTGATCCGGTCGCCTGGCACGTCGAACGCCGCCACCGTCACGGTGACGCCGTTGTACTGGGCGACCAGACCGGGCTGACCGTTGACCGTACGCTCCAGGATCGTCAGGTCGGGTGCCCTGTTGGTGATCGCGATGATGTAGCGGGCGACCTGCTCGGCGCCTTCGATCGGGTGGAGTGCGGCGCTGACCAGGCCGCCGCCGTCGGCGATCATCGTGGCGTCGGGGTCGAGGAGGCCGACGAGGGCGTCGATGTCCTTGGCCTCCCATGCCCGCTTGAAG